>NZ_JBHYMF010000010.1:0-59898 GCF_042742855.1 Streptomyces sp. NPDC058877
AGTCAAGGGTGGGTCGAACGCCGGAAAAAAAGGGGGGCGCCCCCTCCAAGGAGGCGCCCCTCACACGCGGTCGTGCGTCACGCCAGCCGCACGACCGCCCGCGACATGCCGAGCACCTTCAGCCCGGCGCTGGTCACGGTCAGGTCCACACGCACTGTGCTGTCGTCGAGCTTGGCGGCGACCTTGGCGCTGACCTCGATCTCGGCGCCCTCGTCGTCGTTGGGCACCACGACGGGCTTGGTGAAGCGGACGCCGTACTCGACGACGGCGGCGGGGTCGCCGGTCCAGTCGGTGACGACCCGGATCGCCTCGGCCATGGTGAACATGCCGTGGGCGATGACGTCCGGGAGGCCGACCTCGACCGCGAACTTCTCGTTCCAGTGGATGGGGTTGAAGTCCCCGGAGGCGCCGGCGTACTGGACGAGCGTGGCGCGGGTCACGGGGAAGGTCTGCGCGGGCAGCTCGGTGCCGACCTCGACCTCGTCGTAAGCGATCTTGGCGGTCATGGTCAGGCCCCCTCGGGTGCACGGGAGACGAGCTTGGTCCAGGCGGTGACGACGTGCTCGCCGGAGGCGTCGTGGACCTCGCCGCGGATGTCGAGGATGTCGTTGCCGGCGAGGGACTTGATCGCCTCGATGGTGGAGGTGACCGCGAGCCGGTCCCCGGCGCGCACGGGCCGGGTGTAGGCGAACTTCTGGTCCCCGTGGACGACGCGGCTGTAGTCGAGGCCGAGCTGCGGGTCCTCGATGACGGCGCCAGCGGCCTTGAAGGTGATGGCGAACACGAAAGTCGGCGGGGCGATCACATCGGAGTGTCCGAGCGCCTTGGCGGTTTCGGTGTCGGTGTACGCGGGATTGGCGTCACCGATCGCCTCGGCGAATTCGCGGATCTTCTCGCGGCCGACTTCGTAGGGCGCGGTGGGCGGATAGGTCCGGCCCACGAAGGACTGGTCGAGCGCCATGGACTCGATACCTCCTGCTGGATTTGTTGCCGATGTCGTCGGTGTTGCCGATAGTGGCGACAAACGACACGAGGCCGCCCCCAGTGGGGACGGCCTCGTGTACGAGCCTGGTTAGCGCGTCTCGCGGTGCGCCGTGTGCGAGTTGCAGCGAGGGCAGTGCTTCTTCATCTCAAGACGGTCCGGGTTGTTGCGCCGGTTCTTCTTGGTGATGTAGTTCCGCTCCTTGCACTCCACGCAGGCCAGCGTGATCTTCGGGCGGACGTCGGTGGCAGCCACGTGAGTGCTCCTTGACGGACGGATGGACGGATGAACGCATAGAAGAGTAGCCGATCGCAGGACCGACCCCACAATCGGCTACTGTCTGTAGCGGTGACCGGACTTGAACCGGTGACACAGCGATTATGAGCCGCTTGCTCTACCGACTGAGCTACACCGCTTTGATGATCCGGACCCCGCCCGAAGACGGGATCCCTCTCACCAGAGCCCCAATACGGAATCGAACCGTAGACCTTCTCCTTACCATGGAGACGCTCTACCGACTGAGCTATTGGGGCGAGCGAGGAAGACATTACACGGTCTGCGCCCCATCACCCAAATCCGTTTCCGCCCGACCGAGCGACGGCCCTCACCAGGCGTCCCGTACGCCACTCGTGGCCTCATCGGTACGACTATTGCGCTCCTCCTCGAAGGTCGCTCCGGGCGCCCCTAGGCTCGGCCCCACGCTTCGCGATCTTGATCTTGAGGAGCCTTGAGGAGCCCGATGTCAGCCGACAGCAAGCAGCCCCAGCCGCCCGAGGACGGGGCCGCCACCACCGCCGACTCGACCTCGCTCCTGCTCTCCCGCGCACGGCTCGCCGACGGTCGGACCGTGGACGTCCGACTGGTCGGCGGGCGGATCGAGGCCGTCGGCACCGCGGGCAGCCTCGCCGCCACCGGCGCACGGATCGACCTCTCCGGCCACCTCCTGCTGCCCGCCGCGGCCGAGCCCCACGCCCACGCCGACACCGCGCTCTCCGCCGACGCCCCCGGCCCCGTCCCGTACTCCACCGAGGAAGTACAGCGGCGCGCCACCGAGGCCGCGCTGCTCCAGCTGGGCCACGGTGCGACGGCGATCCGCGCGCACGTGCGGATCGGTGACGTCCAGGGACTCGGCCCGCTCGAAGCCGTGCTCCAGGCCCGGCGCTCGCTGCGCGGCCTCGCCGATCTGACGGCCGTCGCCATGCCCCGCCTGCTCACCGGCGTCGCGGGCGCGGACGGGCTCGCGATGCTGCGGGACGCGGTGAAGATGGGGGCCGCCGTGGTCGGCGGCTGCCCGGACCTCGACCCGGACCCGGCCGGTTACGTGGAGGCGGTGCTCGACGTGGCGGCCGAGCACGGCGTTCCGGTCGACCTGCACACCACGGGTGACGACCCGGCCCGGCTCGCCCGGCTGGCCGCGATGGTCGGCGGACTGCGGCCCGGGGTGGCGATCGGGCCCTGCACCGGGCTCGACCGGCTCCCCGCCGACGTGGCGCACCGGACGGCGGACCGACTGGCGGCTGCCGGGGTGACGGTGGTGTGCCTGCCGCAGGGCGGGTGCGGGGCGACGGAGCGGCGCGGGGCGGCGCCGGTGGGACTGCTGCGCGCGGCCGGGGTGCGGGTCGCGGCGGGCAGCGGGGCGCTGCGGGACGCGTCCAACCCGGTGGGGCGCGGCGACCCGCTGGAAGCGGCCTATCTGCTCGCTTCGCTCGGCGGACTGCGGCCCCCGGAGGCGTACGGGGCGGTGAGCGCGGAGGCGCGGGCGGTGATGGGACTCCCCGAGGTGCGGGTGGAAGCGGGCTTCCCCGCGGAGCTCCTCGCGGTGCGCGGCGAGCGACTGCCCGGCGTGCTGTCGCTCGCGTACAGCCGGATCGTGGTGCACCGGGGGCGGGTGGTGGCGCGGACCAGCGCGGTGCGGGAGTACTGCGACTCGGCAGCGGCCCTGGACCTGCCGCGACAGGTGCGCCCGGCACGGCCGCCCGGGCCGGGGAGCCCCCCGGCCGGTCCCGACGTACGGTCGTGAGTATGCGCATCGTCATCGCTGGAGGACACGGACAGATCGCCCTGCGCCTGGAGCGTCTACTCTCGGCGGCCGGGCACGAGGTCGCGGGGATCATCCGCAGACCGGAACAGGGAGCCGACCTGCGGGAGGCGGGCGCCGAGCCCGTCGTCCTGGACCTGGAGTCGGCGTCGGTGGAGATGGTCGCCGCCGTGCTGCAGGGCGCCGACGCGGTCGTCTTCGCGGCGGGTGCCGGCCCCGGTAGCGGCACGGCCCGCAAGGACACGGTGGACCGGGCCGCCGCGGTGCTCCTCGCGGACGCGGCGGAGCGCGCGGGCGTGCGGCGGTACGTCATGGTCTCGTCGATGGGGGCGGACGCCTCGCACCCGGGCGACGAGGTCTTCGACGCCTATCTGCGCGCGAAGGGCGCGGCCGACGATGCGGTCCGCTCCCGCACGCGACTGGACTGGACGATCCTGCGCCCGGGCGGGCTGACCAACGACGCGGGCACGGGGACGGTCCGGCTGGAGGCCCGCACGGGGCGCGGCCCGGTGCCCCGGGACGACGTGGCCGCGGTTCTCGCGGAGCTCCTCGACACCCCCGGCACCGCCGGGCTCACCCTGGAGCTGATCGCCGGATCGGTTCCGCTGTCGGTCGCGGTGAAGGACGTCGCGGGGAACTGACCCACTGCCCCCGGGACCACGCACGGGCCTTCCCGTCCGCGCCCCGTCCACGCCCGGCCGGCGGGGCGCACGGTGGAACGGGACCGACCGCCCGGCGACACTTGCACACGCAGACGGCCCCTGATCGCGTTTCCGCAGATCAGGGGCCGTTCTTCAAGCGTGGCGACGCCAGGATTCGAACCTGGGTAGGCTAAGCCGACGGATTTACAGTCCGCTCCCATTGGCCACTCGGGCACATCGCCATGGGTTCGCTGCCTTGGTTTCCCGCTGTTCTGCGGTGTTCCCCGGCAACGACGTAAACAATACCTGATCCTCCGGGGTGCTTCGCCACCGGATTGATCAGCGGTTCGACGGGTGGCTCACCCCCTAGGCTTTGGGGCGTACCCCACAGCATCCGAGCAAGGAGCCACGAGTCATGGCCGACTCCAGTTTCGACATCGTCTCCAAGGTCGAGCGGCAGGAGGTCGACAACGCCCTCAACCAGGCGGCGAAGGAGATCTCGCAGCGCTACGACTTCAAGGGGACCGACGCCTCGATCTCCTGGTCCGGCGAGAAGATCCTGATGCAGGCGAACGGCGAGGAGCGCGTGAAGGCGATCCTCGACATCTTCGAGACCAAGCTGATCAAGCGCGGCATCTCCCTCAAGTCGCTGGACGCGGGCGAGCCGCAGCTGTCCGGCAAGGAGTACAAGATCTTCGCCACCATCCAGGAGGGCATCTCCCAGGAGAACGCCAAGAAGGTCGCGAAGGCCATCCGGGACGAGGGCCCCAAGGGCGTCAAGGCGCAGGTCCAGGGCGACGAGCTGCGGGTCAGCTCGAAGAGCCGGGACGACCTGCAGGCCGTGCAGGCGCTGCTCAAGGGCAAGGACTTCGACTTCGCGATCCAGTTCGTGAACTACCGCTGACCCCGGAAGGTCATGTCCGAATACCGCCGGCCCGGGGCTCGGCGGGCCCCGCACACTGGGTCGTGGAAGACCCGTGCGGGGAGAGGAACCAGCCATGACCGTGTACGCGTACCTCGACGGCCCCCTGGGCGAGATGCTGCTGGTCGGACAGCTCGCCGAAGGGGGCCGGACCGTGTTGCGCTCGCTGTCCCTGCCGGGGCAGAAGGGCGCCGTCGAGCCGGCGGAGGGGTGGACGCGCGCCCCGGAGGCCTTCGTCGAGGCGGCAGGGCAGCTGGACGAGTACTTCGCCGGGCGTCGGGACCGGTTCGACCTGCCGGTCGCCGCGGACACCGGCACCGCGTTCCAGCGGCGCGTCTGGCGGGCCCTGGAGGAGATCCCCTACGGGACGACCGTCTCCTACGGCGAGATCGCCCGGCGGGTCGGGTCGGAGGGGGCCGGAGTGCGGGCCGTGGGCACCGCGATCGGGCGCAATCCGCTGCTGGTGGTGCGGCCCTGCCACCGGGTGATCGGGGCCGACGGCAGCCTGCGCGGCTATGCCGCCGGACTGGAGCGGAAGGAACGGCTCCTGGGGCTCGAAGGGGTCCTCGTGTGACCGAGGGGCTGTTTCCCCGCGAGCGGGCCACGGTGGCCCCGGGGGCGGTGCACGTGCCCGCGTGGCTGTCGTTCGCACGCCAGCGGGAGTTGCTGGAGGCCTGTCGGGAATGGGGGCGCGGGCCGGTGCCGTACCGGCAGACCGTGCTCCCGGGCGGCGGTGTGATGTCGGTGCGCTCGCTGTGCCTGGGGCGGCGGTGGGTGCCGTACCGCTACCTCGACGCGGCCGGGGTCGAACTGCCGGACTGGCTGGTCGCCCTGGGACGGGAGGCGCTCGTCGAGGCGTACGGGGAGCACGGCGGCTTCACCCCTGACACCGCGCTGGTGAACTTCTACGCGCCGGGCGCACGGATGGGCATGCACCAGGACCGGGAGGAACGGTCCCCGGCCCCGGTGGTCTCGCTGAGCCTCGGGGACCGGTGCACCTTCCGCTTCGGGAACGGGGAGAACCGCGGTCGGCCGTACCGGGACGTCGATCTCGCCTCCGGCGACCTCTTCGTGTTCGGCGGTGCTTCGCGGTGGGTCCACCACGGGGTTCCCCAGGTTTTCCCGGGGACCGCCGAGCCGGCGCTCGGCCTGGTGGGGCGCTTGAACATCACGCTCAGGGAGACGGGTCTGGGTCCCCTGCGCGCGGGCTAATGTGCGGAGCATGACATCGGAACTGCGCCGCACCCTCGGCGTCTTCGACGCGGTCGTGATCGGGCTCGGTTCGATGATCGGGGCGGGAATCTTCGTCGCGCTCGGCCCCGCCGCGGGCGCGGCCGGCTCCGGGGCGGGGCTGCTCTGGGCCCTCGGACTGGCCGCCGTCGTCGCGTACTGCAATGCCATGGCCTCGGCCCGGCTCGCCGCCCGCTACCCCGCTTCGGGCGGCACCTATGTGTACGGTCGCGAACGCCTCGGTTCGTTCTGGGGATACCTGGCGGGATGGGCGTTCGTGGTCGGCAAGACCGCCTCGTGCGCGGCGATGGCCCTGACGGTCGGCGCCTATCTGTGGCCGGGCCGGGAGCAGCTGGTGGCGGTCGCCGCCGTGGTGGCCCTCACGGCCGTCAACTACGTGGGGGTCCAGAAGTCCGTGCTCCTCACCCGCATCCTCGTGGCGCTGGTCCTCGCAGTGCTCGCCGGTGTCGTCGCGGTCTCCTTCAAAGCCGGCGGAACCGGGCTCCCGGTCTTCGGCGGAGAGGTCGCTGCGGGCGGGGTGCTCCAGGCCGCAGGTTTGCTCTTCTTCGCTTTCGCAGGGTATGCGCGGATCGCCACGCTCGGCGAGGAGGTCCGCGATCCGGCCCGGACCATCCCCCGGGCGGTGCCGCTGGCGCTCGGCATCGCCCTTGCCGTCTACGGGCTCGTCGCGGTCGGCACCCTGGTCTCCCTCGGCCCCGCTGCCCTGGCCCACTCCCCCGCGCCGCTCACCGACACGGCCCGGGCGTCGGGCGCCGACTGGTTGGTGCCCTTGGTGACCGTGGGCGCGGCGGTCGCCGCACTCGGCTCGCTGCTCTCGCTGGTCCTCGGCGTGTCCCGCACGACGCTGGCGATGGCCCGTGACGGATACCTGCCGGCCGGGCTCACTCCGGTGCACCCCCGCTTCCAGGTGCCGCACCGGGCAGAGCTCGCGGTGGGCGCGGTGGTGGCCGTGGTGGCGGCGACGGTGGACGTGCGCGGCGCCATCGGCTTCTCGTCGTTCGGGGTGCTGGTCTACTACGGGATCGCGAACGCCTCCGCCTGGACCCTGGGGGGCCGAAACCGCCTCCTGGCCGCGCTCGGGCTCGCCGGGTGCGGCAGCCTGGCCTTCGCCCTGCCCCCCGGCGCGGTGCTGGCGGGCTCGGGCGTCCTGGCGGCCGGGGTGGTGGCCTGGGCGGTCACTCGGGACCGAGCCGCGCCCCCGACTCCATGACCGCGCCCCGGGCCCGGCGGGGAGGCCTCGGGTGCGGCACGGAGACCCGGGGCCGGGTACGGAGGCCTGGGGCCCGGCGTCCGGGCCCGTACGGGGACATCGGATCCCGGCCTAGTAACGGGGCGCGTAGCCGTAGGCCTGGTCCGTGGGGACGATCTCCTTGCCCAGGGGCAGCAGTGACACCGGGATCATCTTGAAGTTGGCGATGCCGAGCGGGATGCCGATGATCGTGAGACAGAGGGCGATGCCGGTGGTGATGTGGCCGAGCGCGAGCCACCAGCCGGCGAGGATCAGCCACAGCACGTTGCCCACGCAGGAGGGTGCGCCCGCATCGTGGCGGTCCACGACCGTGTGGCCGAAGGGCCAGAGGGCGTAGACGCCGATGCGGAAGGCCGCGAGTCCGAAGGGGATGCCGATGATCGTGATGCAGAGCAGGATGCCGGCGAGCATGTAGCCGAGGAACATCCAGAAGCCGCACAGGATCAGCCATATGACGTTCAGGATTGTCTTCACGGGCGACGACCTGCCATCTGTTCGAGCCGGGCGATCCGCTCGGCCATCGGCGGGTGGGTGGAGAACATCTTGGAGAGGCCCTGCCCCGGCCGGAAGGGGTTCGCGATCATCATGTGGCTCGCGGTCTCGATCTTGGGCTCGGGGGGCAGCGGCAACTGCTTGGTGCCGGCCTCCAGCTTCCGCAGGGCGCCGGCCAGGGCGAGCGGGTCTCCGGTGAGTTGAGCGCCGGAGGCATCGGCCTCGTACTCGCGGGACCGGGAGATGGCGAGCTGGATGATCGAGGCGGCGATCGGGCCCAGGATCAGGATCAGCAGATAGCCGAGGAGGCCCGGGCCGTCGTCGTCGCTGGAACGTCCGATCGGGATCAGCCAGGCGAAGTTGACCAGGAACATGATCACGGAAGCCAGCGCTCCGGCGACCGAGGAGATCAGGATGTCCCGGTTGTAGACGTGGCTGAGCTCGTGCCCGATGACCCCGCGCAGCTCGCGCTCGTCGAGGATGGCGAGGATGCCCTCGGTGCAGCAGACGGCGGCGTTGCGCGGGTTGCGGCCGGTCGCGAAGGCGTTCGGCGCCTGGGTCGGCGAGATGTAGAGCCGGGGCATGGGTTGGCGCGCCTGCGTGGAGAGCTCGCGCACCATCCGGTAGAGCGTGGGGGCCTCGAACTCGCTGACCGGGCGGGCCCGCATGGCCCTCAACGCCAGCTTGTCGCTGTTCCAGTAGGCGTACGCATTGGTGCCGAGTGCCACGACGAGCGCGACGATCAGGCCGGTGCGCCCGAAGAAGCTGCCGATGACGATGATGAGGGCCGAGAGCCCTCCGAGGAGTACGGCGGTCCTCAGCCCGTTGTGCCGGCGGTGCACGGTACGCCCTCCAAGTGGTGCGGCAGGGGAACCCTTTTCTTCGCGGTGGTCCACTCGTCCAGTGGACCCTCCCGTACAGGTCAACGCCAGGCGGGAGGCTCGGGTTCCCCGGCTCGCGGGGGTGCCGTGTGGGCCGTACGGGTGAGGGGCGGGCGGCCGGTCAGCGGGCGGCCGGGACCTTGTCCAGGTCCAGGTGGCGGGAGGTGGGCTCGACCTCGCTGGTGCAGTGGGCGCAGCGGGAGGCCATGGCCGGGATGGCGGTGAAGCAGCGGGGACAGTCGCGCTTCTCGGCCTTGGGGTCGGCGGCCTCCTCCTTGGCGAACTTCTTCTGGATCTTGGCCATGGGCACCACGAAGAGGAAGTACAGGACGGCGGCCGTGATGACGAACGCTATGACGGCGGAGATGGCCAGGCCGTAGGGGAACTTCGTGCCGCGGACCGTGAAGCTGGCTTGGCTGAAGTCACCGACGGAGCCGGTGGCGAGACCGATGAGCGGCATGATGAAGGCCTTGCTGAAGCCGGTGACGACGGCGGTGAAGGCGGAGCCGACCGCCAGACCGATGGCCATCGAGATGACGTTCCCGCGAAGGATGAAGTCCTTGAATCCGTTCAGCACGGGGTGTTGCTCCTCGGTTCTCTCAGTGGGGGTGCCCGGGGTCAGAACAGCGCGGTCGCCGCGAAGCCCAGGACGAACTGCGGGTAGCCCGACAGCACGACTCCGGCGGCGGCGGTCAGCGCGATCGCCAGGGTGACCGGTGCGGGGGCCCGCCGGGAGGTCTTCTCCGTTGCGCCCTCCGGCGTGCGGAAGAGCAGCGCCGTCCAGCGCAGGTAGTAGGAGAGCGCGATCACGACGTTGATGCCCATGACCACGGCCAGCCACCCGAGGCCCGCGTCGACGGCCGTCGAGAAGACGGTCACCTTGGCGAAGAGGCCGATGATACCCGGGGGCAAACCGGCCAGATTCAGGAGGAAGAAGGCGAGCGCGAGGGCCGCCGCGGGGCTCGCCGCGTACAGGCCCCGGTAGTCCGCGATCCGGTTCTCCGGGTGGGCCCGGGCGACGAGCGCGACGACCGCGAAGGCGCCGAGGTTCACGGCGGCGTACATCAGGGCGTACGCGACGGTGGCACCGATCTGGTCGCCGTCGGAGTACGCGGCTGCCGCGATCGGCACCAGGAGGTAGCCGGCCTGCGCCACGGAGGACCAGGCGAGCAGCCGCACCGCGCTCCGGGCGCGGGTCGGCGACTGGCGGAGCGCGGCGACGTTGCCGGCGGTCATGGTGAGCGCGGCGAGCACGGCGAGCACCGGGCCCCACACCTCCGCGTACGAGGGGAAGGCGACGACCGTCACCAGGATCAGACCGGTGAAGCCGACGGCCTTGCCGACCACCGAGAGGTAGGCGGCGACGGGCAGCGGGGCGCCGACGTAGGTGTCGGGCACCCAGAAGTGGAAGGGGACCGCCGCCGTCTTGAAGGCGAAGCCGACGAGGGTCAGGGCGACACCGGCCTGGGCGAGGGTCTGGAGCTGTCCGGGGACCCCGTCGAGGCGCTGGGCGATCTCCGTGAGGTGCAGGGTGCCGGTGGCCGCGTACACGAAGCTGACGCCGAGCAGGGTGACGGCGGTCGCGGTGACGGAGGACAGGAAGAACTTGAGCGCGGCCTCGCCGGACATGCGGTCGCCGCGCTTGAGGCCGACCAGCGCGAACGCGGGCAGCGAGGCCACTTCGAGGGCGACGACGAGGGTGGCGAGGTCCCGGGCGGCGGGCAGGAGGGCGGCGCCGGCGGCCGAGGAGAGCAACAGGAACCAGAACTCGCCGGCCGGCAGCCGCTCGCGGGTCGCGTCCAGGGAGAGCAGCGCGGTGAGCAGCGCGCCGGCGAGGACGAGCAACTGGATGGTGAGGGTGAAGCGGTCGGCGGTGTAGCTGCACGCGTCGATGTGGCCCGCGGCCCGGGCCCGGGCGGTCAGGCAGAAGGTGGAGCGGTCGCCGGCCCGCAGGGGCAGGAGGAGCAGGAGGGCGGCGGCGAGGCCGCCGATCGCGGTCCAGCCGAGGAGTTGCTTGCGCTCCGGCGGCAGGAAGAGGTCGGCGACGAGGACGACGAGGGCGACCACCGCGGTGAGGGCGGGGGGCGCGATGGTGAGCCAGTCGACGGACTGGACGAGGGACGACGTCATCGGGGGCCTCCCGCGAGGAGCTGCTGGACGGCCGGGTCGGTGAGGCCGAGGAGGACGGCGGGCCAGAGTCCGGCGAGGACGGTGAGGGCGACGAGGGGGGTCCAGGCGGCGAACTCGTAGGCCTGGACGTCGGGGACCGCCGCCTCCCCCGCGGGCCGCGGGCCGCCCATGCAGACGCGGCGGACGACGAGGAGGAGGTAGGCGGCGGTGAGGAGGGTGCCGAAGGCGCCGATCGCCGTGAAGGTGAGGAAGGCGGGACGGCTGAGGCCCTCGGCGGGGTCGAAGGCGCCGAAGAGGGCGAGCATCTCGCCCCAGAAACCGGCGAGGCCGGGGAGCCCGAGGGAGGCGACGGCGGCGAAGGCGAGCAGGGCGCCGAGGCGGGGGGCGCGGCCGTAGAGGGCGGCTCCGGTGGCCCCGGCGAGGGTGTCGAGGTCGGCGGTGCCGTAACGGTCCTTGACTGCCCCGACCAGGAAGAACAGCAGGCCGGTGATGAGGCCGTGGGCGATGTTGGCGAAGAGCGCCCCGTTGACGCCGGTCGGGGTCATCGTGGCGATGCCGAGGAGCACGAAGCCCATGTGGCCGACGGAGGAGTAGGCGATGAGGCGCTTGAGGTCGCCCTTGTTGCCGGGGCGGGCGAGGGCGAGGCAGGCGAGCGATCCGTAGATGATCCCGGCGACGGCGAAGGCCGCCAGGTACGGAGCGAAGGTCCGCATGCCGTCGGGGGTGATCGGGAGGACGATCCGGACGAATCCGTACGTGCCCATCTTGAGCAGGACGCCGGCGAGGAGGACGGAACCGACGGTCGGGGCGGCGGTGTGGGCGTCCGGGAGCCAACTGTGCAGCGGCCACATCGGGGTCTTCACGGCGAGCCCGAGGCCGATCGCCAGAACGGCGACGAGCTGCACCGATGTGGTCAGCCCGCGGCCGTTGTCGGTGGCGAGTGCCACCATGTCGAAGGTGCCCGCCTCGATGCCGATGAGGAGGAGGCCGAGCAGCATGACGACGGAGCCGAGCAGCGTGTAGAGGATGAACTTCCCGGCGGCGGGCCCCCTGCCCGCGCCGCCCCAGCGGGCGATGAGGAAGTACATGGGGATGAGGACCGTCTCGAAGGCCAGGAAGAACAGGACGAGGTCGAGGACGGCGAAGGTGGCGAGGGTGCCGGACTCCAGGACGAGGAGCAGGGCGACGAACGCCTTCGGGGACGGCCCCGTCGGCATCTTGAAGTAGCTGTACAGCGCGCAGAGGAAGGTCAGCAGCGCGGTCAGGACCAGGAGGGGGAGGGAAATGCCGTCGACGCCGAGGTGGATGCGCACGTCGAGCGCCCTGATCCAACTGATGTCCGTGGTGGCCTGCATCGTCGACGGGTGGTCGTGGTCGAAGCCGAGCGCGAGGACGATCACGGCGAGGAGGATCACACCGGTGACGGTGACGCCGTGCCGGAGCACGGCCTGGTCGGGTGACTTCCCCTTCAGCCCGGGCGGGGCCGGGAGGAGGGCGGCGGCGGCGCCGGCCAGCGGGCCGACGACGATCAACGCCAGGAGGAACTGCATCACGGATTCGCTGATATCGATCACGGCTCACGCTCCGGCGACGGCGTTGGCGAGGGCGACGGCGACGATCGCCAGGACGACGGAGCCGGCGAGCAGGGCGCCCAGATAGGTCTGCACGTTGCCGGTCTGGGCACGGCGGACGAGCCAGCCGAGTCCCTTGGCGGACCCGCCCGCGGCACGCACATAGGTGTCGACGACCTCGCGGTCCAGGAAGCGGACCAGGGAGGCCGCGGCGAGTACGGGGCGGACGAAGGCGGTCTGGTAGACCGCGTCCAGGTGGAAGCCGTCGGAGGCCGGGCCGTACAGCGGTCCGAGGAGCGCCCGCCCGGGGTCGGCCGGGTCCTCGGCGGGGTGCGGCAGGTGGAGGGCCTCCGCCTCGACCCGGCCCGCGTCGGCCTCCGGGTGGGCGACGTGGGGGGCGGGGACCGTGACGGGGGTGCGAGCGGCGAGGGTGCGCCAGACGGCGTAGGTGATCGCTGCTCCGGCGGCGGCGAGCCCCGTGCCGAGGACGGCCGTGGTGAGCGTCGGGGTGAGGGGGTTCCCGTCGAACCAGTCGTCGAGGTAGGCGGCGGTCAGGCCGAAGCCCAGGGAGGGGATCGCGAGGACCCACAGGACGCTGGTCATGGCGATCGGCTGGCGGCTCGGGGCCTCCCCCGCCCGGGAAGGACCGGGTGCCTCGGCGCCCCGGCCGCGGAAGGTCCGCAGCCAGAGGCGCAGCGCGTACGCCGCGGTGAGCAGGGCGGTCAGCAGTCCGGCGACGAGGACGGTCCAGCCGGCCCCGGCGGGAGCGACGGTCCGCTCGCCGAGGGCGGTGTGCTCGGCGGCCACGAGGACGGCTTCCTTGGAGAAGAAGCCGGCGAACGGCGGAATGGCGGCGAGCGCGAGCAGGGCGACGGTCATCGTCCAGTACGCGTCGGGGATGCGCTTCGCGAGGCCGCTCATCCGGGACATCGCGGTGAGCGAGTTGGTGCCGGCGGCATGGATGACCACGCCCGCGGCGAGGAACAGGAGCGCCTTGAAGGCGGCGTGCGAGAGGAGGTGGAAGACGGCGGCCCCGCGGTCGCCGACGGCGAGCGCCCCGGCCATGTAGCCGAGCTGGCCGATCGTCGAGTAGGCGAGGACCCGTTTGATGTCGTCCTGGGCGAGGGCGGCGAGCGCCGATCCGACCATGGTGATCGCGGCCATCACGGCGAGCACGGTCATCGCTGCGGCGGACGCGGCGAAGACGGGCAGCAGCCGGGCGGTGAAGTAGATGCCGGCGGCGACCATCGTCGCCGCGTGGATGAGCGCGGAGACGGGGGTGGGGCCGGCCATCGCGTCCGGGAGCCAGGTGTGCAGCGGGAACTGGGCGGACTTGCCCGCGACGCCGGCGAGCAGCAGCAGGGCGACCACGGTGGGGTGGTCGAGGCCGCCGTTCGCCACGGCACCGAGGACGCCCGTGATCTGGAAGGTTCCGGCGTCGACGGCGAGCGCGAAGAGACCGATGAGGAAGGGGACGTCGCCGAGCTTGGTGACGAGGAAGGCCTTGAGGGAGGCGGCCCTGGCCTCGGGGGTCTCCCAGTAGTGGCCGACGAGGAAGTACGAGCAGATGCCCATGACCTCCCAGCCGACCAGGAGCACCATCAGGTCCCCGGAGTAGACGACGAGCAGCATCGCCGAGGTGAAGAGGGAGACGAGCGCGGCGTACGAGGGGTAGCGCGGGTCCTCGCGGAGGTAGCCGGTCGAGTAGATCTGCACACAGGTCGCGACGACGCCGACCAGGACGGCGACGAGGGCGGCGAAGCCGTCGACGTGCAGGCTCAGGTCGACGGGGACGGAACCGGTCGGTGTGAGCCGGGTCGCCGCGTCGATCGCCTGGCCCCCGCCCTGCCGGGCGGCGACCAGGGCGGCGAGGACCGCCGAGGCGAACGTCGGGAGCACGGCGAGGGGGCGGACGAAGCCGGGCGCGGTGCGGCCGAGCAGGAGTCCGACGACGGAGCCGAGGAAGGGCAGGAGGGGGACGAGGACGGCGAGGGTGGTCGTGGTCACGCGGCGGCCTCGGTCTTCTCGTCGGCGGACGGTTGTTCTCTGGTGTCGCGCAGGCGGTCGACGTCCGAGGTGCCGCGGGCCCGGTGGACCATCAGGACGATGGCGAGGCCGATGCCGATCTCGGCGGCGGCCACGGCGATGGTGAAGAGGGTGAGGGCCTGGCCCGCGTGGAGGACGTCCCGGAGCCAGACGTCGAAGGCGACCAGGTTGAGGTTGACGGCGTTGAGCATCAGCTCGACGGACATCAGGACCAGGATCGCGTTGCGGCGGGCGAGGACGCCGTACAGGCCGGTGGCGAAGAGGAGGGCGGCGAGGACGGCCGGATAGGCGAGGTGCATCAGCGCTCGTCCTCCTTCTTCTTCCGGGAGAGGACGATCGCGCCGACCAGGGCGGCCAGCAGCAGCACCGACAGGGCCTCGAAGGGCAGCACCCAGTGCTGGAAGAGCATCTCGCCGGTCACCCCGGTGGAGCCCTGGGCGGGGCCGTCCAGGTCGATCCAGGTCGTGCGGAACGCGTCGACCACGACCCAGACGAGCGCTGCCGCGGCGGCCAGGGCGACGGCGAGGGCGACCGGCCGGTTGCCGGAGTCGGCGTCCGGTGAGCGGCCGATGGGCGCCTTGGTGAGCATGAGGCCGAAGAGGAGGAGCACGACGACGGAGCCGACGTAGATCAGGACCTGGACCCAGGCGATGAACTCGGCGGTCAGCAGGAGGTACTCGACGGCAAGCCCGCCGAGCGCCACGACCAGCCAGAGGGCGGCGTGCACCAGTTGGCGGGTGGTGACGGTGACGAGGGCCGCGCCGAGGGTGACGAGGCCGACGAGGAGGAAGGCGACCTCGACGCCGGTGGGCGAGAGGAAACCGGGGGCTTGGGCTGCTGCGAGGGTCACTGCTGGTCCTCCTGTGCCGAGCCCCGGGCAGCCGTCTCGGCCTCCGCGGCGGCCTGGGCGGCGGCCTTCTCCGCGGCCTTGCGGGCGGCGGCGATCTCCTTCGGCTCCTCCGCACGCGGGTCGAGCGCGGGCGGTTCGGGGACCGTCCACATCCACTCGCGGAGCTTGTCGCGCTCGTGGGTGAGCTCGTGGATGTCGGTCTCCGCGTACTCGAACTCGGGCGACCAGAACAGCGCGTCGAAGGGGCAGACCTCGATGCAGATCCCGCAGTACATGCAGAGCGAGAAGTCGATGGCGAAGCGGTCGAGGACGTTCCGACTGCGCTCGCGCCCGCCGGGGGCGGCCGGCGGCACCGTCTCCTTGTGGGAGTCGATGTAGATGCACCAGTCGGGGCACTCACGGGCGCAGAGCATGCAGACCGTGCAGTTCTCCTCGAACAGTCCGATCACCCCGCGGGTGCGGGGCGGCAGCTCGGGCTGGACCTCCGGGTACTGCGCGGTGACGGTCTTCCGCGTCATCGTGCGGAGGGTGACGGCGAGGCCCTTGGCGAGGCCGGAACCGGGGATGGGGGGCATGGTTACTGGATCGCCACCTTCACGATGCCGGTGAGCGCGATCTGCGCCAGGGCGAGCGGAACGAGGGTCGTCCAGGCGAGCTTCTGCAGCTGGTCCTCGCGCAGTCGCGGGTAGCTCACCCGCAGCCAGATGACGACGAAGGCCAGGACGGCCGTCTTGAGGAGGGTCCAGACCCAGCCCAGGCCGTCGGCGCCCAGCGGTCCGTGCCAGCCGCCGAGGAAGAGGACGGTGGTGAGGCCGCAGAGGACGACGATGCCCGCGTACTCGGCGAGCAGGAACAGGGCGAACCTGAGACCCGTGTACTCGGTGTACGCCCCGAAGATGATCTCCGAATCGGCGACCGGCATGTCGAACGGGGGCCGCTGGAGCTCGGCGAGGCCGGCGGTGAAGAACACCAGCGCGCCGACGATCTGCCAGGGCAGCCACCACCACTCGAAGGCGTCCAGGATGCCGGGGAGGGAGACGGTGCCGGCCGCCATCGCGACGGACGCGGCGGCGAGGAGCATCGGGAGCTCGTACGCGAGGAGCTGGGCGGCGGTACGGAGGCCGCCGAGCAGCGAGAACTTGTTCGCGGACGCCCAGCCGGCCATCAGGCTGCCCAGGACGCCGACGCCCATGACGGCCAGCACGAAGAAGACGCCCGCGTCGACGACCCGTCCGACGGCGCCCTCACCGGGGCCGATCGGGATCGCGACGAGCACGAGCAGGTACGGGAGCAGGGCGACGGCCGGCGCGAGCTGGAAGACGCGCCGGTCCGCGTCCTTGGGGACGACGTCCTCCTTCTGCGCGAACTTCACGCCGTCCGCGACGAGCTGCGCCCAGCCGTGGAAGCCGCCCGCGTACATGGGACCGAGCCGCCCCTGCATGTGGGCCATGACCTTGTGCTCGGTCTGCCCGATGACGAGCGGCAGGACGAGGAAGACGCCGAAGACGATGAGCAGCCGGACGGCGACGTCGAGTGCGTCGTTCACGCGGGATCGCCTCCGGCGGGGTGGGTGGGGTGGTCGTTCCGGCCGTCGTCCGCAGCGGGGGGCTCGCGGTCGGTGGTGCTGCTCGGCGGGGCGGACGGCCCGTCCTCGGCCGGGTCCTTCGGTTCGGCGGGGTCGGCCCCGCCGGTGGGGTCGGCCCCGCCGGTGGGGTCGGCGGTACCGGGCGTCGGGGCTTCCGGCCCGGGGGCCGGGGAGTCCGTCGGGGCGGTTCCTTCCGCCGGCGCCTCCGGTCCGGTCCGGGGTCCGGTCCCGGGTCCGGTCGCCGGACCGGGGGCCTCCGCCGGAGCGCCCGCTCCCGCCGGGGAGGTGGGCCCGGCCGGGGCGGATGCGCCCTCCCGGGCCGGTGCCCCCTCGTCGAAGGCCGGACGGGCGTGGTGCCAGGGGGCATCAGAGCTGCGGGGGCGTGCGGCAGCGGGACCCGTGCGGGGCGCGGGACGGTCCGCGGCCGGGGCCGCCTGGCTCGCCGAACCCTCCGAAGCCGAACGGGAACGCCGCGGCGGACGCGCCGCCGAAGCCTCCGCCCCGCCGGACGCACCGCCGGCCCCCGGGGCCGCCTGGCTCGCCGAACCCTCCGTGGCCGTGCGCGTGCGGCGCGCCGGGCGGTCGCCCGCTGCCGCACGGGCGGGACGGGCGGGGGCCGGTGGGAGCTGTCCCTTGAGCGGGCCCCATTCATTGGGGTCCGGGACGCCGGGGGGAAGCATCTGGCGACGCTTCGGGCCGCCGTCGTGGGACTCGCCCGGCTCCTTCGCGCCCGGCCAGGCCTTGGCGACGCGGGCCGCCAGGACGAAGTCCTTGCGCAGGGGGTGGCCCTCGAAGTTCTCGGGGAGCAGCAGCGGCACCAGGTGCGGGTGGCCCTCGAAGGCCACGCCGAACATCTCGTGGGTCTCGCGCTCGTGCCAGGCCGCGCCGGCGTACACCCCGATCGCCGTGGGGAGGGCGGGGGCGTCGTGCGGAACCGTGGTGCGGACCAGGAGGCGGCGCGGCCGGCCGGCGTCGAGCGCCACCACGTGTGCGCAGACCCGGAAGCCCGTGCCCGGTTCGTCCACCGCGCTGAGCCAGTCGAAGAAGGTGCAGCCCAGGCCGTCGCGGGCGGTGGTCAACGCCGCGAGCCAGGACGTCGGCGGGACGTCCACGGTCAGCAGGTCGTACGCCTGCTCCGCCGTCGCCTCCTCGCCGAAGAGCTCCGTCACGGAACCGGGGAGGGAGTCGTACGCGCTCACGCCTCGCCTCCCGGCCGCTCGACCAGGGGGCTCGTCAGCTGGGCCACGGACGGCGTCGTCGCGTACCGCTCGGCCAGGCTCTCCCTGGCGATCTTCTCCTGGAGCTTGAGGATGCCCTGGAGGAGGGCCTCGGGACGGGGCGGGCAGCCGGGGACGTACACGTCGACCGGGATGATCTGGTCGACGCCCTTGGTGACCGAGTACGAGTCCCAGTAGGGGCCGCCGCAGTTGGAGCAGGCGCCGAAGGAGATGACGTACTTGGGCTCCGGCATCTGCTCGTAGAGCCGCTTCACGGCCGGCGCCATCTTGTCCGTCACCGTGCCGGAGACGATCATCAGGTCGGCCTGGCGCGGGCCGGGCGCGAAGGGGATCACGCCGAGCCGGATGAAGTCGTGCCGGGCCATCGAGGCGGCGATGAACTCGATCGCGCAGCAGGCGAGGCCGAAGTTGAAGACCCACAGGCTGTAGCGACGGCCCCAGTTCAGGACCACCTTCATCGGCTCGGGCGCCAGACGGGCGAGCGGCCCCAGCTTGGGTGCGGGCAGGGGTGTTACGTCCATGCCAGGACGCCCTTCTTGTACGCGTAGAGCAGCCCCACGGCCAGGAAGCCGAGGAAGACGAACATCTCGACCAGGGTCGTGGCGCCGTAACCGGGTGCGGCGAAGATCGTCGCCCAGGGGAAGAGGAAGATCGAGTCGACGGCGAAGATGACGTAGAGGAAGGCGTACACGTAGTAGCGGACCTGGGTGTGGGCCCAGCCCTCCCCCACGGGGTCGACGCCGCACTCGTAGGTGAGGAGCTTCTCGGGCGTCGGCACGACGGGCCGCAGCAGTCGGCCCGCGCCGAACGCCACGGCGACGAAGAGCACGCCGACGACGGCGAGCAAGCCGACGACGGAGTACGTCTGGAAGTAGTCCGCCGCGTCGGCCGCGACAACGGTCGGTTCCCGCACGTCCGCCCCTCGGTCTCGGTGTCTCATGGGTCACTTCTGTACGGACGCGAGTCTAGGCCCTGCTAAAGGGACCGTAAGCAGTCGCGGGTGCCTTGACGGACGCCGGGGCGGGTGGGGATATCCCCACCCGCACTGACCCACCCACCCCATGGCGTGGCGCCGCCCGCGACCGGCAGGCTGGGGGCATGAGTGCCGATCTTGATCCCGTCGGGTCCCCCGACGTCGCCGACGCCCCGCGTCCACCGCTGCGGCCCGCCTACGGAAAGGAGACCTGGAAGGAAATCACCTTCCTCCTCTCCAACCTCCTCACCTCGGTGGTCGGCTTCGTCTACGCGGTCGTCAGCGTCGCACTCGGCGTGGGGCTCTCCGTCACCGTGGTCGGGCTGCCGCTGCTGGCCCTCGGGCTCGGCGGTGCCCGGCTGCTGGGCCGGGCCGAGCGGGCCCGCGCCCGCGCACTGCTCGGCACGGTGGTCGCGGAACCGTCTCCGCTGCCGCCGGCACGCGGCTTCTTCGGCTGGCTGTGGTCCAGGCTGAAGGACCCGGTGGCCTGGCGGACACAGCTGTACGGGCTGGTCCGGCTGCCCTGGGGGATCGTGACGTTCACCGTCGCGCTGGTCTCGCTCCTCGTCCTCTGGCCCGTCCTGCCGTTCCTGGCCCGCGGCCTGACCAACGGCGACCGGGGCATGGTCAGGGGCCTGCTCTCGCCCTCCGACGAGTTGGAGCGGCGGGTCGCCGAACTGGAATCCGACCGGGGCGTGGTGGTCGACACCGCCGCGGCCGACCTGCGGCGCATCGAGCGGGACCTGCACGACGGGGCCCAGGCCCGGCTCGTCGCCCTCGCCATGGGGCTCGGGCTGGCGAAGGAGAAGCTCCTGGAGGACCCGGAGGCGGCTGCCGCGATGGTCGACGAGGCGCACGGCGAGGTGAAGCTCGCCCTCCAGGAGCTGCGGGACCTGGCCCGGGGCATCCACCCGGCGGTCCTCACCGACCGGGGCCTGGACGCCGCGCTCTCCGCGGTCGCCTCGCGCTGCACGGTGCCGGTGAAGGTGACCGTGGACCTCTCGGAGCGACCGGCTGAGGCGATCGAGGGCATCGCGTACTTCACCGTGTCGGAGCTGCTCCAGAACGTGTCCAAGCACGCGCGCGCCCGGTCCGCATCGGTGGAGGCGTGGCGGTCGAAGGACCGGCTGCTGCTCCAGGTGCGGGACGACGGGGCCGGCGGGGCGCGCTTCGACGGCGGGACGGGGCTGGCGGGGCTCGCGGAGCGGCTCGGTGCCGTCGACGGGCTGCTCGTCCTGGACTCCCCCGCGGGGGGACCGACGACGGTCACCGCGGAGCTGCCGTGGCGTTCCCGACCGGGTCGACGGGCCGTTCCGTCCGTCTGACCCGCCCCCTGGGGTGGGGAAGGCCCGTGCAGCCGCCCGGGACACCACTCCGCCCGGCGGGCCGGTTCCCTCGTGATGCCGCCCCTCGTGATGCCGTCCGCGCCCGCCCGTCCACAGGGCTCCCCGACGCTTCGGCGCCACCACGGCAGGCGGTCGCCGACTTCACCCGCAGCTGCCGGACGGCCCCGGGACAGACTGCGCCGCCCCCGTCGGACCGGAGGTCGTCCCGGTGTTTCCCCCACGGTTGCGTGCCGGTGCCCTGTCGGCCCTGGGGGTCCTCGCCCTGTCCGGCTGCTCTTCCCACTCTTCCCACTGGGGCCGCACCGACACCCGTGCGGAACGCGGTGAGGCCGCTGTCAGGGTGCAGGTCGAAGACACGTCCGGGCAGCCCCTCGGCGTCACCGCCGAGGTCGTCGACTGGCGCCTCGAGCCCCACCCGCAGGTGCCCTCCGAAGGCGACCGGGTCCACTTCCGCTACCGCTTCGACGGCGCCGACGAGATGCACGGTCCCGCAGTGGATGCCTGCGCCGTCGACGAGCAGCGCGTGGCACTGGCGTGCCGGACGCTTCATTCGTCCGGGGCCTGGCCCGAGCGCGACGGTGTCCTCACGGGCGACGGCTGGCTCGCCGTCGAGCACCCCAAGCGGGTCGTCGACGTGCTCCTGATCCCCGATGACCGGTCCTACGATCGACGGACCTGCGAGCAGGACGTCAAGGACTGCGGCGGGACGCATCCTCCGAAACCGGCCGACAGGGGGGACCGGCTGTAGCGAGATCGAGGTGGCCGAGCCCGCGGCACGGGTCCGCCGGCGCCCCGTCCCCTCCCCGAGCGGGTCGACGGACCGGCCGAATCGAGAACGACGGCGCGGGGGAAGGCCCCGGTGGGGAAAACCCCCGCCCCGAGACGCCCACCCGCCTCATGGTCCGGCGAGCGGCGAAACGGAAGCCTGGAGGGCGTACCGATCACCCCTCCCCCGACGAGACAGGGACCTCCGCGATGGACGCCTCCCACCGACTCCCCGCCGCGATCCGCGCACCGTTCGAGGGCCGCACCTGGCGCGCCGTCGGATACGTGCTGATCGGGCTGCCGCTGAGCATCTGCTGGTTCGCGCTCTCGGTCGCCCTCGTGTCCGCGGGCACCGGCCTGCTCATCACCTTCCTCGGCGTGCCGATCCTGGCCGGGGCGCTCGCGATGTGCCGTGGCTTCGGCGTGGTGGAGCGGGCGCGGGCGCGGGCCCTGCTCGACCACGACGTGCCCGCGCCGGAACCGGTGCACGGGCGGACCGGTGGGGCGCTGTCCTGGATGGGGGCCGTGCTGAAGAGCGGGGCGTCCTGGCGGCACGTGCTGTACGCGTTCCTGCACATGCCGTGGGCCGTCTTCTCCTTCTCGGTCACGGTGGCCCTGTGGGTCTGGGGCTGGTCCCTCTTCACGTACCCGCTGTGGCAGTGGGTCTTCCCCCTGTGGGTGGGGCAGGACGGGATCCAGCTGTACGGCGACGCGAACCGTTCCCTGTACCTCGACACGCCCTTCGAGATCGCCGTGACCAGCGCGGTCGGGCTCCTGATCGTGCTGGCGGGACCGTGGGTGCTCCGGGGCCTGGTCGCCGTCGACCGGGTCCTCGTCTCCGGACTGCTCGGCCCGTCCCGGCTGGCCTCCCGCGTCACCGAGCTGGAGTCGGACCGGGGCGTGGTGGTCGACACGGCCGCGGCCGACCTGCGGCGCATCGAGCGCGAGCTGCACGACGGGGCCCAGGCCCGACTCGCCGCGCTCGCGATGGACCTCGGGCTGGCGAAGGAGAAGCTGGCGCGGGACCCGGAGGCGGCGGCGGTCCTCGTCGACGAGGCGCACGGCGAGGTGAAGCTCGCCCTCCAGGAGCTGCGGGACCTGGCCCGGGGCATCCACCCGGCGGTCCTCACCGACCGGGGCCTGGACGCCGCGCTCTCCGCGGTCGCCTCGCGCTGTGCGGTGCCGGTGTCGGTGGACGTGGACCTGCCGTCCCGGCCGGCGCCGGCGATCGAGGGCATCGCGTACTTCGTGGTCTCGGAGCTGCTCCGGAACGTCTCCCGCCATTCCGGTGCGCGGCGCGCGTGGGTGGAGGCGTGGCGGACGGGGGACCGGCTCATGCTCCAGGTGCGGGACGACGGAGCGGGGGGCACGGACCCGGAGGACGGTGCGTCCGGTGTGGCCGGGCTCTCCGGGCGGGTGGGGGCGGTGGACGGGGTCCTCGCGGTGGATTCTCCGTCCGGCGGCCCCACGACGGTGACCGTGGAGCTTCCCTGGCGCGCGTAGGCGTCACGGCCCGTTCGTCCGGCCCGTTCGTCCGCTCCGGCGGTCCGGCCCGGACGGACGGGCCGAGCGGGGCTTCGTGGTGGCCGGTTCGCTGGAGGGGCGCGTGGCGGGGTGCCATGCTGAAGGTCTCAGTGGAGACCGACGTGGGGGGCATGGGCGTGACGGGGCAAGGAGCGGTACGGGTGGTCATCGCCGAGGATTCCGTACTGCTGCGGGAGGGGTTGACCCGGCTGCTGACGGACCGGGGGCACGAGGTCGTCGCCGGTGTCGGGGACGGCGAGGCGCTGGTGGAGACGGTGGCGGGGCTCGCGGCCGAGGACGCCCTGCCGGACGTGGTGGTGGCGGACGTGCGGATGCCGCCGACGCACACCGACGAGGGCGTGCGGGCCGCCGTACGGCTGCGCAAGGAGCACCCGGGACTCGGGGTGCTGGTGCTGTCGCAGTACGTGGAGGAGCAGTACGCCACCGAACTCCTGGCCGGTTCCAGCCGGGGCGTGGGGTACCTCCTGAAGGACCGGGTCGCGGAGGTGCGCGAGTTCGTGGACGCGGTCATCCGGGTGGCCGGGGGCGGCACGGCGCTGGATCCGGAGGTCGTACAGCAGTTGCTCGGCCGCAGCCGTCAGCAGGACGTGCTGGCGAACCTGACCCCGCGGGAGCGCGAGGTCCTCGGGCTGATGGCGGAGGGTCGGACGAACTCGGCGATCGCGAAGGCGCTGGTCGTGAGTGCCGGCGCGGTGGAGAAGCACATCAGCAACATCTTCCTGAAGCTGGGGCTCTCCCCGAGCGACGGCGATCACCGCCGGGTGCTCGCGGTGCTGACGTATCTGAAGTCCTAGCCATCTGACACGCTGTCAGACAATCTGCCCCGTGCTCCGGGGGTGGGTCCGGGACCGACCCTCCGGAGCGCTCGGGGTGAGGACCGAACGCAGTGATTCAGGACAAAGGGGCGTACCAAAACGAGGTCCAGGATGCGAGAAGTCCCGGGAGGGTCCGCCCCGCCGTCGTAGGGTGGGCCTCGGGACGGCCGGTGATCGCCGACGGTGATCGCCGCCCCGTCCCGAGCCTTCTCCCGCCTCCGGCGGAGAGTCCCCTTGCCGCGAGGGAGGTCCAGTTCAGTGACCAGCCAGGTCAGTAGCGAGGCCGGTGAGGCCTTGGTCGGGGAACAGCGCAGCGTTCCGGGGATGCCCCGGAACGGGGTCGGGAAGGAAGTGCGCCGGCTCGACCGGGTGATCATCCGGTTTGCGGGCGATTCCGGCGACGGCATGCAGTTGACGGGTGACCGGTTCACCTCGGAGACGGCGTCGTTCGGGAACGACCTGTCCACGCTGCCGAACTTCCCGGCGGAGATCCGGGCGCCCGCCGGCACCCTGCCGGGCGTGTCGTCGTTCCAGCTGCACTTCGCCGACCACGACATCCTGACTCCGGGTGACGCACCGAACGTGCTGGTCGCGATGAACCCGGCCGCGTTGAAGGCGAACATCGCCGACGTGCCGCGGGGCGGCGAGATCATCGTGAACACGGACGAGTTCGCCAAGCGGGCGATGGCGAAGGTCGGATATGCGGTCTCGCCGCTGGAGGACGGTTCGCTCGACGGCTACCGGGTGCACCCGGTGCCGTTGACGACCTTGACGCTGGAGGCGCTGAAGGACTTCGGCCTGTCCCGCAAGGAGGCCGAGCGGAGCAAGAACATGTTCGCGCTCGGGCTGCTGTCGTGGATGTACCACCGGCCGACCGAGGGCACCGAGACCTTCCTGCGGCAGAAGTTCGCCAAGAAGCCCGCGATCGCGGAGGCCAACGTGGCCGCGTTCCGGGCCGGCTGGAACTTCGGCGAGACCACGGAGGACTTCGCGGTCTCCTACGAGATCGCCCCGGCCACGCAGGCGTTCCCGACCGGCACCTACCGCAACATCTCCGGGAACCTGGCCCTGTCCTACGGCCTGATCGCCGCTTCCCGCCAGGCCGATCTGCCGCTGTACCTCGGCTCCTACCCGATCACCCCGGCCTCCGACATCCTGCACGAGCTGTCCCGGCACAAGAACTTCGGCGTGCGCACCTTCCAGGCCGAGGACGAGATCGCCGGGATCGGCGCCGCGCTGGGCGCGGCCTTCGGCGGCTCGCTCGCCGTGACGACGACCTCCGGCCCCGGCGTGGCCCTGAAGTCGGAGACGATCGGCTTGGCGGTGTCGCTGGAACTGCCGCTGCTGATCGTCGACATCCAGCGGGGCGGGCCGTCGACCGGGTTGCCGACCAAGACCGAGCAGGCCGACCTGCTCCAGGCGATGTACGGCCGCAACGGCGAGGCCCCGGTGCCGGTGGTGGCCCCCAGCACCCCGGCCGACTGCTTCGACGCCGCCCTGGAGGCGGCCCGGATCGCACTGACGTACCGCACCCCGGTGATGCTGCTGTCCGACGGCTACCTGGCCAACGGCTCCGAGCCCTGGCGCATCCCCGAGGTCGCCGATCTCCCCGACCTGCGGACCGCCTTCGCCACCGGCCCCAACCACACCCTGGCCGACGGCACCGAAGCCTTCTGGCCCTACAAGCGCGATCCCGAGACCCTGGCCCGCCCCTGGGCGGTGCCCGGCACTCCCGGTCTGGAACACCGCATCGGCGGCATCGAGAAGCAGGACGGCACCGGCAACATCTCCTACGACCCGGCCAACCACGACTTCATGGTCCGCACCCGCCAGGCCAAGGTCGACGGCATCGCCGTGCCCGACCTGGAGGTCGACGACCCGGACGGCGCGGGCACCCTGGTGTTGGGCTGGGGCTCCACCTACGGACCGATCACCGCCGCCGTCCGCCGCATCCGCCGCGCCGGCGGCTCCATCGCCCAGGCCCACCTGCGCCACCTCAACCCCTTCCCGAAGAACCTGGGCGAGGTCCTGGGACGCTACGACAAGGTCGTCGTCCCCGAGATGAACCTCGGCCAGCTCACCACCCTCATCCGCGCGAAGTACCTCGTCGACGCCCGACCCCACACCCAGGTCAACGGCATGCCCTTCAAGGCCGAACAGCTCGCCGCCGCCCTCAAGGAGGTCATCGATGCCTGAGCCCGCCGAGACCCTGCTGAGCCTGGTGCCGAAGGCCGAGGCCGTGCAATCCATGAAGGACTTCAAGTCCGACCAGGAAGTCCGCTGGTGCCCCGGCTGCGGCGACTACGCCGTGCTCGCCGCCGTCCAGGGCTTCATGCCCGAGCTCGGACTGGCGAAGGAGAACATCGTCTTCGTCTCCGGCATCGGCTGTTCCTCCCGCTTCCCGTACTACATGAACACCTACGGGATGCACTCCATCCACGGCCGCGCCCCCGCCATCGCCACCGGACTGGCGACCTCGCGCCGCGACCTGTCCGTCTGGGTCGTCACCGGCGACGGCGACGCCCTGTCCATCGGCGGCAACCACCTCATCCACGCCCTGCGCCGCAACGTCAACCTCAAGATCCTGCTCTTCAACAACCGGATCTACGGCCTGACCAAGGGCCAGTACTCGCCCACCTCCGAGGTCGGCAAGATCACCAAGTCGACGCCGATGGGTTCGTTGGACGCACCGTTCAACCCCGTCTCCCTCGCCCTCGGCGCGGAAGCCTCCTTCGTCGCGCGGACCGTGGACTCCGACCGCAAGCACCTCACCGAGGTGCTGCGCCAGGCCGCCGCGCACGACGGCACCGCCCTGGTGGAGATCTACCAGAACTGCAACATCTTCAACGACGGCGCCTTCGAAGTCCTCAAGGACAAAGATCAAGCCAAAGAAGCCGTGATCCGCCTGGAACACGGACAGCCGATCCGCTTCGGCGCGGAGAACGACAAGGGCGTCATCCGCGACCCGGCCACCGGCGACCTCCACATCGTCCCGATCACCCCGGACAACGAGTCCGCGGTCCTCGTCCACGACTCCCACGCGACCACCCCCACCACCGCCTTCGCCCTCTCCCGGCTCGCCGACCCCGACACCCTCCACCACACCCCGATCGGCGTCTTCCGCTCGGTGGAGCGACCGGTCTACGACACCCTCATGGCCGAGCAGTTGGAAACGGCCGTGGAGCAACAGGGCCAGGGCGACCTGGAGAAGCTCCTCACCGGCAACGACACCTGGACCGTGGTCGGCTGAGCGCACGCGCACGCCTCGGGGGCCCTATCCGCAGTGCGGACCGGGCCCCCGAGGTCGTTTCCCGGGCCTCTCGGCGTCATCCGGACGGGGTGGCGGCCCCGCGGCGCGCACGGTCGTAGCGCAGGCGCGCCTCCTCGACCTCCGGGACCCGCCGATCGGTCCAGCGGGCGAGCTCCCGGACCTGGCGGGCGGCCTCCTCCCCCAGGGCGGTCAGGCTGTAGTCGACGCGGGGCGGGATGACGGGCTTGGCGTCGCGGTGGACGAAACCGTCGCGTTCCAGGGTCTGGAGCGTCTGGGTGAGCATCTTCTCGCTGACGCCGCCGACGTGCCGGCGGAGCTCGCTGAAGCGGTACGAGCGCTCCCCGAGGGCGATCAGGATCAGGACGCCCCAACGGCTGGTGACGTGCTCCAGGACCAACCTGGCCGGGCACGCGCCCCCGTCGACGTCGGCGAGCGGGTTCTTCCGATCCTCACTTACTCCCATACCAGTACCTTACTTCAAAGTGGGTACTTACGAAAAGTTAGCGCCCGTCTTACGGTGAGTGCATTCCCCCCACACCCCACCGGAAGAAGGAAGCACCGTGAGCATCGTCGTCACCGGAGCCACCGGACAGCTCGGCCGCCTCGTCATCGACGCCCTCCTGGCCACCGTCCCCGCCGCATCCGTCGCCGCCGTCGTCCGCAGCAAGGAGAAGGCCGCCGACCTCGCGGAGCGGGGGATCGAGCTGCGGATCGCCGACTACGACCGTCCGGAGAGCCTGGCGGGCGCCTTCGCGGCCGGCGACCGGATACTGCTGATCTCGGGCAGCGAAGTCGGCCGACGGGTCCCCCAGCACCGCGCCGTGATCGACGCGGCCGAAGCGGCGGGCGTGGCCCAGCTCGCGTACACCGGCATCCTCGGGGGCGACGGGGCCGATTTCGTCCTGGCGGCCGAACACAAGGAGACCGAGCGCCTGATCCTCGCCTCGGGACTGCCGCACACCTTCCTCCGCAACGGCTGGTACTCCGAGAACTACACCGCCCAACTCGCCGCGGTCCTGGCCCACGGCGCCGTCGTGGCCAGCGCCGGCGAGGGTCGGGTCGCCTCCGCACCCCGCGCCGACTACGCCGCCGCCGCAGCCGCCGTCCTGACCGGTCCGATCGAGGAGCACCTGAGCGCGGCGTACGAACTGAGCGGCGACGACGCCTGGTCCTTCGCCGAGTACGCGGCCGAGGTCGCCGCCCGGAGCGGCCGCGAGGTCACCCATCGCAACGTGCCCGCCGCGACCCACCTGGAGATCCTGATCGGCGCCGGGGTCCCACAGGGCTTCGCCGAGATCCTGGTGGACGTCGACCGGGCCGTCGAGCAGGGCGCGCTCGCCCTGCGGACCGGCGATCTGGCCCGCCTGATCGGCCGCCCGACCACTCCGATCGCCGCGTCGATCGAGGAGGCGCTGACCACCTCCTGAAGTTGTCATGACCGTATAGCGGTACGGGCATGACAATCTGCCCCGTGCGGCGCTACCTTCGACGGAACAGCGCGGCACAGGGCGGGAGGTCCGGTGAAGACGGAGAAGAGCGAGAGCCGAACGGGCTTGGCATACGGGATCGGCGCCTACGGAATGTGGGGCCTGGTCCCGCTCTTCTGGCCGCTCCTCAAGCCCGCCGGCGCGATCGAGATCCTCGCCCACCGCATGGTCTGGTCGCTGGCCTTCGTCGGCATCGCCCTCCTCGCACTGCGCCGCTGGGGGTGGATACGGGAGCTCGCGCGCAGCCCGCGCAAGCTCGGCCTGATCACCGTCGCCGCCACCGTCATCACCGTGAACTGGGGCCTCTACATCTGGTCCGTGAACACGGGCCGCGTCGTCGAGGCCTCGCTCGGCTACTTCATCAACCCGCTCGTCACCATCGCCCTCGGCGTCCTCGTCCTGAAGGAACGGCTCCGCCCCGCCCAGTGGGCAGCCGTCGGCATCGGCTTCTCCGCGGTGCTCGTCCTGGCCTTCGGGTACGGACGGCCGCCGTGGATCTCCCTCGCCCTCGCCCTCTCCTTCGCCGTCTACGGCCTGGTGAAGAAGAAGGTCAACATCGGCGGCCTGGAGTCGCTCGCCGCCGAGACCGCCGTCCAGTTCCTGCCCGCCCTCGGCTACCTCGTCTGGCTCGGGTCCCGGGGCACCCTCGCCTTCGGCGCCCACGGCGCCGGCCACACGGCGCTGCTCGCCGCCACCGGCATCGTCACGGCGGTGCCGCTGGTCTGCTTCGGAGCGGCGGCGATCCGCGTCCCGCTCTCCACGCTCGGACTGCTGCAGTACCTGGCGCCCACCTTCCAGTTCCTGCTCGGGATCCTCTACTTCCACGAGGCCATGCCGCCGGAACGCTGGGCGGGCTTCTCCCTGGTCTGGTTGGCCCTGACCGTCCTCACCTGGGACGCACTGCGGACGGCCCGTCGGAGCCGGGCCGCGGTCGAGGCGGCGGCCCCTGCCGTCGCGTCCGTGCGGACCGTTCCGGTCACCGGGTCCGCCGCGCGGGCTGCGGAGGGCGCCCCCGCCGCCCCGGCGCCCCCGACGGGAGGCTGACGGCGCACCGACGGCACGGGAACGCCCCGCGCGGGGCGGTCAGTGCCTCGACCGGGAACCCGCCCGCGCGGGTGCGGCGCTCATGCGCCCAGCAGGTCGTGCTCCCGGATCAGCCAGCAGACGGCCGTCAGGCGCAGGGTCGCGAAGTCATGGCCGACGGGTTCGGTCCAGTCGGCCTCGGTCAGCCAGTCGGTGAACCCGAGGACGTAGTCGGCGAGCTCCTCCCGACGAACGGTCCGCTCCCCCGCCCCCGACCTGACCGGGGCGAGCGCGTCGCACACGGCCGCCGCGTGTTGGTCGACGGCGGCCACCAGCCCGGGCTCGACGGAGAATTCCGCGAGCCGGGGCAGGTACGTGGTGGCGACGTCGATCAGCGGGCAGCCGGGCACATCGTTCATCCCTCCACATTAGGGTCATGAGGGCACTCCCCGACCGTGACCTCGGTCGCAGCGTCCGCTCCCGCTGGAAAATGGGGCGATGGACGAAGACGAGAGCCTGGACCGGTACGGCCTGCACCCCGTCGGCGCGGACCTCGACGAGGTGCGCGGTCTGCTCTCCGCGCACGGCCGGCGGGAGCGGGTCGCCCAGGGCGACGGCGACACGGAGCTGATGAAGCCGTGCTGCGTCCAGCTGTTCAACGCCGGCGTCCTCGA
The DNA here is from genome assembly GCF_042742855.1 of Streptomyces sp. NPDC058877. Classification (NCBI taxonomy): domain Bacteria; kingdom Bacillati; phylum Actinomycetota; class Actinomycetes; order Kitasatosporales; family Streptomycetaceae; genus Streptomyces; species Streptomyces sp. NPDC058877. The sequence goes on from NZ_JBHYMF010000010.1 coordinate 29,776, forward strand.
CGACGTGCTGCACATCTGGCGGGCCAAGACCGCCAGCATGGATGCCGACCTCTCCATCGAGGTCCCCTTGCTCTGCGGAAGCGGACCGGCCGAGACGAAGGCGTACCTGAGGAGTCTGCGCTCGCCCGAGGCCGAGGCCGCACTCCAGCGTCTGACCAGCGGTGAAGCCGCCGGTGACTTCGAGGACTTCTCCGTGGCAGGGCTCTCCGCCCGGTACGCCGACTCCTACGCGCCCTGAGTCGGGGAGCCGCTCCGCGGGCTGACCGGCGGCATCGCCGGGCCCGGCGCACGACGCTGCTTCCAAACCTGCCGGACCGCGGGGAAGGGAGCGTTGCGGGCGGCGCCGTGCGGGAGCAGCGGGACGGAGACTCCCCGCCCCGGGGCTTCTGGACCGCCCGGGGGTCAGGCTCCGGCGATGCCGAAGTTGAAGTCGGCGGTCCCGAGCACTCCGTAGAGGCGCAGCCAGAGCGGCATCAGCTGCTCGGTGGCGCGGGCGCCCGACAGGTCGCCGAGGTCGAGGATGCGGTCGGCGGCCCAGCCGAACGAGGCCAGCAACTCCGCGACGACGGCCTTCGCGTCCGGGTCGTCGCCGCTGAGGAAGACGTGGTGCTGCCCGGGGACCCGGCCCGGGTCGACCATGACGGTGTTGGTCATGGTGTTGAGCGTCTTGACGACCCGCGTCTCCGGGAAGGCCTTCTGCAGTTGCTCGGCGACGCTGCCCTCCTCGGGCGTGACCACCCGGGGCGGGAAGCCCTGGGAGAAGTCGAGCGCATTGGACACGTCGATCAGGACCTTGCCGCGCAGGTTCGCCGCGCCCGCGGCCTCCAGGGCGGTCAGGGAGACGAGTCCGCCGGTGGCGTTGACCACCAGTTCGGCGGGGCCGGCCGCGTCGGCGAAGGTCCCGTGCGTCCCGCCGCACTCCCCCGCCCACGTGACGGCTTCGGCGTTGTCCGCGGTGCGCGACCCCATGGCCACCTCGTGCCCCAACGAAACCAGCTTCGTGGCGAGTCGGCGTCCGACCTCGCCCGTTCCCAGTACGGCGATCTTCATGGGGTGCGCTCCTCCGGATCGGCGGGTCGAAGGAGCCGACCCTAGTGCCTGGGCGGCACCGTCCGGTGTCGTCCCGTCGTGTCCGCGCGTCGCGCCGCCGGAGGAAAACCGCGTGCCGCCGCACCGCCGCCGCCGGCAGACTTCCCCGCATGGGCAGCGACGAGGAGACCGCGGGCGGGGAGGGCGGCGCGCCCCCGGAGCCGCCGCTCGTCCGCGAGGTGTACCCCGAGCTCGTCGCCGAACTCGTCCGGCTCCTGGAGGAGGAGGGGGAACGGGACCTGGCGATCGTCGTGCGGGACGTGCGGCTGTTCGGCGACTGCGGCTGCGGCGACGACCTCTGTCAGAGCATCCGCACCTCGGACCGGCCCGTGGGCACCCCGTACGGGGAGGGCCACCGCTGTCTGCCCCTGCTCGCCGAGACGGGGACGCTCGTCCTCGACCTCGTGCACGGCCGGATCGATTACATCGAGATCCTCGACCGTCCGCCCCTGGTCCGGCGTGGTGGCGGGAGCATCGTCCGGTGAGCGAACGGAGATGACCGGTTTCCGCTCTTGACGCGGAGTCAAAATCTCACTGACCATTCAGCACGCACGACTGAACCGCCGCACAACTGAACAAGCGCGCATCCGCACAGCTCCAGCGCCTCGTGGCACCCACGCCCGAGGCGTCTCGCACGTTCCGTCCCATCCCCGTTCGGAATCCGGAGCCCCCACATGAACATCTCCGTGCCCAGACGCGTCACCGCGGTCGCCGCCCTCGCGGCGCTCGCACTCGGCGGCCTCACCGGGACCGCAGCCGCCGGTCCGCAGGCGACCGCCGCCGCGCCCGACATCCCGCTCGCCAACGTCAAGCAGCACTTGGCGGACCTCCAGTCGATCGCCAACTCCAACGGCGGCAACCGCGCCCACGGCCGCACCGGCTACAAGGCGTCGATCGACTTCGTGAAGGCGAAGCTGGACGCCGTCGGCTACACCACCACCCTGCAGACCTTCACCTCCAGCGGTTACACCGGCTACAACCTCATAGCCGACTGGCCGGGCGGCGATCCCAACCAGGTCCTGATGGCCGGTTCGCACCTCGACTCGGTCACCTCCGGCCCCGGCATCAACGACAACGGCTCGGGGTCCGCCGCGGTCCTGGAGAACGCCCTCGCCGTGGCCCGTGCCGGCTACCAGCCCTCCAAGCACCTGCGCTTCGCCTGGTGGGGCGCGGAGGAGCTCGGGCTCGTCGGTTCGAAGTACTACGTCAACAACCTGTCCAGCACCGAGCGTGCGAAGGTCAAGGGCTACCTCAACTTCGACATGATCGGCTCGCCCAACCCGGGTTACTTCGTCTACGACGACGACCCGACCATCGAGCAGACCTTCAAGGACTACTTCGCCGGCCTCGGCATCCCCACGGAGATCGAGACGGAGGGCGACGGCCGCTCCGACCACGCCCCCTTCAAGAACGTCGGCATCCCGGTCGGCGGGCTCTTCGCGGGCGCCGACTACACCAAGACGTCGGCCCAGGCGCAGAAGTGGGGCGGCACCGCCGGGCAGGCCTTCGACCGCTGCTACCACTCGTCCTGCGACACCACGTCGAACATCAACGACACCGCCCTGGACCGCAACAGCGACGCGATCGCGCACGCGATCTGGACGCTGTCCGGGACGACCACCCCGCCGCCGAGCGGAACGGTCTTCGAGAACACGACCGACGTGTCCATCCCGGACAACGGCCCGGCGGTCACCTCGACGGTCAACGTCACCGGCATCGCCGGCAACGCCCCGAGCAACCTCAAGGTGGGCGTGGACATCATCCACACCTGGCGCGGTGACCTGGTCGTCGACCTGATCGCCCCCGACGGCTCGGTCTACAACCTGGCCAACCGGAGCGGCGGCAGCGCCGACAACATCCAGGAGACCTTCACCGTGAACGCCTCCTCCGAGGTCGCCAACGGCGCCTGGAAGCTCCGCGTCCAGGACAAGGCCAACTGGGACACCGGCTACATCAACAGCTTCAAGCTGACCTTCCCGTAAGGCGCAGAACTCCCGGGTGGGTCGGTGACCATCGCCCCGACCCGCCCGGGGTCCCAACTCTTCGACTACTTGGCGGCGTTCGCCGCGTCGATCAGCGCTTCCTTCGTCACCGCACCGACGTAGACCTTGCCGTCGTCGGTGAGGAGGGCGTTCACCAGCTTCGTCTTGAAGAGGGTGCCCGAGCCGAAGGGGCCGGTGACCTGGTCGCCGAGGGAGTCCAGGAGGCCCTGGATCTCCTTCGGCGCCCCGTCGGTCTTCGGGGCCGGTGCGCCGGTGTCGATCGTGGCGATCGTGGTCCAGCCCTCGCCGATCACGTTCAGGCCCTTGCCGAAGTCGGCGAAGCCGTCCCCGAACCCTTCGGGGAGCTTCTCCTCGAACCCCTCGGGGAGCTTCCCGTCCCGCGGGGCCTCCTCCGCACCGCCCTCGGTGACCTCGGCGCCCTTCGGCACCTCGAAGGCGAAGTCCGAGGCCGCCGGCTTCGCGAAGTCGACCTTCGTGAAGCCCGCGTCGACGACCGGCTTGCCACCTTCGACCGAGGAGAGGGTGAACTTGAGCGGGGTTCCGTTGGCCGCGTCCACGGCGATCTTCACCGACTCGACCGTCGAGCCGGACTGCTTCGGCTTGATCACCAGCTGGTACGCGTCCCGACCCGCCACCCGGGCCGTCCCGCCGACCGTGATCGACGTCGTGTCACCGGCGGCCTTCAGCACCTCGTCGGCGAACTGCTTGGGCGTGCCGGGGAGCTCCTCGTGCGACTCGGGGGTGCCCGGGGCGCCCTTGCCCTTCTCGTGGAAGACCTCGTTCGACTTGCTGTCGTAGGCCCAGACGTCGTCGCCGTTGTGGATCAGGCTGTACTCGTCGGAACCGTCGAGCAGGGTGAGCCGCTGGCGCTCGGGGCCGTCCGCCGCGACGCGCAGCGTGTGGGTGCCGGAGGCGAGCTCGGTGAGCTTCTGCGAGGGGTCCGCCGACGGGGCGTCGCCGCCACCCAGGCCCCCGAGGCCGGACGCCAGGCCGCCGAGGGCCGGCAGCCCCAGGTCGGTGGAGATCTTGAAGGTGCCGGACAGGGTCTGGGTGTCCGAGGCGGCGATCTTCTCGATGAGCTGCTGGGCCGTGATCTCGGGCAGGTCGGGGTCTCCGGACGCCGCCAGCGCCGGGACGAGCCCGATGGTCGCCGCAGCCGCTCCTGCCACCGCGACCGGGACGATGAACCGGCTCGCCTTACGGGTCTCTGCCATGGTCTCCGCTACCTCCGTGCCGTGCTGCCCCTGTGGTTGGTGTCTCCATCACACCAAGAGGACGGCACGGAATCGTCAGACCGCGGGATCAACCTCACGTACTGCTTCGGGATGACCCGACCCTGAGGAAGGACTATCCCGCGCGGTGCACCACCGCGTCGCACATCTCCGCCAGGGCCGCCTTCGCGTAGCCGTCGGGCAGCGGCGCCAGCATGGCGCGCGCCTCCTCCGCGTACCGCACGGTGTCCCGTCGGGCCTGCTCCAGGGCGGGGTGGGCGCGCAGCCTGCGCAGGGCCTCGGCGTGCCGCTCGTCGTCGCCGAGGTCGCCGTCGATGAGGGCGACGAGCTCCAGGTCCTCCGGACGGCCGTGCGCGGCCGCAGCGGCCCTCAGGTGGAGCACGGGGAGGGTGGGGATGCCCTCCCGGAGGTCGGTGCCGGGGGTCTTTCCGGACTCGTGGGAGTCGGAGGCGATGTCGAGGACGTCGTCGGCGAGCTGGAAGGCGACGCCGAGGCGCTCGCCGTACTGGGTGAGGATGTCGACGACGCTCTCGTCGGCGCCGGACATCAGGGCGCCGAAGCGGCAGGACACGGCGACGAGGGAACCCGTCTTGCCGCCGAGGACGTCGAGGTAGTGCTCGACGGGGTCGCGGCCGTCGGCCGGCCCGGCGGTCTCCAGGATCTGGCCGGTGACGAGCCGTTCGAACGCCTCGGACTGGATGCGTACGGCCTCGGGACCGAGGTCCGCGAGCGTGTGCGAGGCGCGGGCGAAGAGGAAGTCACCCGTGAGGACGGCGATCGAGTTGCCCCAGCGCGCATTGGCGCTGGGGACGCCGCGCCGGACGTCGGCCTCGTCCATGACGTCGTCGTGGTAGAGCGTGGCCAGGTGGGTGAGCTCGACGACCACGGCGGAGGGCACGACGCCCGGCGCGTAGGGGTCGCCGAACTGTGCGGCGAGCATCACGAGCAGGGGGCGGAACCGCTTGCCGCCGGCCAGGACGAGGTGCTGCGCGGCCTCCGTGATGAAGGGGACATCGCTCTTGGTGGCGTCCAGGAGGCCCGCTTCCACAGCCGCCAAACCGGTCTGGACATCGGCCTCAAGAGCCTGGTCCCGCACGCTAAGACCGAACGGCCCGACGACGGTCACGAGGGGGTCTCCTGTCTGCTGACGCCTGCTGGGGATCACACGGCTTGTTCTCACGGACGGCTGGGCTGCTGACGATCACGAGGATTGTCGATGTGTCGCCCGATTCGCTCATGCCAGCGTATCCGGTCACCTTTCGATCACCGTGGGCGCCTTCCCGTCACCCCCGGTATGTTCGTGATCAGCTCATACGACCATGAGTAGGCGTTTTGTCCCGAACGGCGATCGATATCGATGCGAACGGCGAGCAGCCGCCCGCCGAGGGCGACGGCGCTTCCCCCGGCCGCCGCACCCGCCCCCGAGGTGACCTGATGACGAAGATCCGTACCGACTTCCCGTACGAGACCCGCCACGAGGACATCCGCATCCCGCTGCCGGACGGCACCCTGCTGTACGCACGCGTGTGGCGCCCGCTCGCCGACGACCCCGTACCGGCCCTCCTGGAGTACCTGCCGTACCGCCTGACCGACTGGACCGCGCCCCGGGACTGGCAGCGCCACCCCTGGTACGCGGGCCACGGCTACGCCTCGGTGCGGGTCGACGTCCGGGGCCACGGCAACAGCGAGGGCCTGCCCGGCGACGAGTACGACGCCGTCGAACTCGCCGACGGCGTCGCCGTGGTGAACTGGCTCGCCGCCCAGCCCTGGTGCAACGGGAAGGTCGGGATGTTCGGCATCGCCTGGGGCGGCTGCAACGCGCTCCAGATCGCCGCCCTCGCCCCCGAGCCGCTGAAGGCGGTCGTCACCGTCTGCTCCACCGACGACCGCTACGACAACGACGTCCACTACATGGGCGGCTCGGTCCTCGGCGTCGACATGCACGCCTGGGCGGCCACCATGCTCGCCTTCGTCGCGCGGCCCCCGGACCCCCGGTACGCCGGCGAGGAGTGGCGCGGGCTGTGGCTGAAGCGCCTGGAGGCGGTGGAGCCCCTCGTGCACACCTGGCTGGCCCACCAGACCCGGGACGCGTACTGGCGGCACGGCAGCGTCTGTGAGGACTACGGGGCCGTCCGGGCCGCCGTCCTCGCCGTCGGCGGCTGGCACGACCCCTACCGGGACACCGTGCTGCGACTCGCCCGGCACCTCCCCCAGGACCGGGTCCGCGGCATCATCGGCCCCTGGTCCCACCACTACCCCGACCGCGGTCTGCCGCCCGGTCCGGCGATCGGCTTCCTCCAGGAGACCCTGCGCTGGTGGGACCACCACCTCAAGGGCGTCGACAACGACGTGATGGCCGAGCCGCTGCTCCGCTCCTGGATCAGCGCCTCCCACCCGCCGGCCACCGTGTACGAGGAGCTGCCCGGTCGCTGGGTCGCCGACCCCTCCTGGCCCTCCCCGCACGTCACCCCCGTCGCCTACGGCTTCCAGGGCGACCCGGTCGTCGTCGACTCGCCCCAGCAGACCGGGCTCGACGCCGGCCGCTTCTTCCCCTTCGGCAACGCCGCCGACCTCCCCCCGGACCAGCGCGACGAGGACGCCCACTCGGCCTGCTTCGACTTCCCCGTGCCCGAGGACGGCGGCCCCATCGAGGTGCTCGGACGTCCTTCCGTACGTCTCGCCCTGCGGACGGCCGCCCCCACCGGACAGGTCGTCGCACGGCTCTGCGACATCGCCCCGGACGGCTCCTCCACCCTCGTCACCCGGGGCGCGCTGAACTTCTCCGCCCGCTACGGCCGCGACCGGGCCGTGGAGGCCCAGATCGGCGAGACGGAGGAGTTCGCCTTCGAACTGAACGGCATCGGGCACGCCTTCCCGCCCGGCCACCGGGTGCGGCTCGCGGTCTCCTCCACGTACTGGCCGTGGCTCTGGCCGCAGCCCGACGCCGCCGGATTCACCCTCGACCCGGCGGGCTCCTCCCTCACCCTGCCGGTCCGCACGCACACCGAGGACGCCGTCCAGTGGGAGGAACCCGAGCAGTCCGAGCCGCTCGGCGTCGTCCACCCGGCGACCCTGGAGGAGCCCCGCCCGGAGCGGGTCGTCGTCCGGGACGTGGCGAAGGGCGAGTGGACGCTGGAGGTCGACCCGAAGTACGGCGGCACCCGCGTGTACCCGGACGGCCTGGAGTACACCGAGGACGCCCTGGAGACGTACACGATCGACGAGAGCGGCCCGCTGTCCGCCCGTACCCGCTCGGAATGGACGATCCGGCTGCACCGGCCCGAACTGGCCTGGGACGTCACGATCCGCACCCGCTCGGCGATCTCCTGCGACGCGGACTCCTTCCACACCTCCGACGAGCTGGTGTGCAAGGAGGGCGAGGAGGTCGTCTTCCACCGCACCTGGGAGGAGCGGATCCCCCGCACGGCGGGCTGAGCGACCGCCGCACGGGGGATCCGGCCGCTTACGCGTCCGCGCCGGCCCTGCGGCGGCGGGTGAGGACCAGGGCGCCGGCGCCGAGGGCGACGGCCCCTGCGGCGGCGAGGCCGAGCGGCAGGGTGTTGTTGGCGCCGGTGGCGGCGAGGGAGCCGTTCACGGGGGTGCCGGACGTGCCGCCCTGCTGGGTGGTGTTCGTGTTGCCGCCGGTGGTGACCGTCGGTGCCGGCGTCGACGTCGACGGGGTCGGCTTCGGCTTGTCGCCCTTGGCCGCGAGGATGCCGAAGTCCAGGTCCGCGTACCCGCTGCCGATGCCGCAGGACTCGTCGTCGTTCTGGTAGTCGCCGTAGGAGAAGACCACGCCCCGACCGGCGGGCGCGTCGGCGTCGACCGTGAGGCGCAGCTTCACGTCGTACGAGGTGCCCTTGGTGAGCTTGCCGACCTCGATGCTGTCGAGGTCCTCGGTGAGCGGCGTCCACTCCAGGACGTCCGCGGAGGACCACTCGACCGCGATCCTCCGCTCCTCGTAGCCCGTCTCCTCGTCGACGTCCTCGCCGGGCAGGGGGAGGCGCAGGGCGTCCACATAGGCGTTGACGAGGTCCAGGGTGCGGTCGGAGACGTTGGTGACGCGCAGCGAGAAGACGGCCGGCTCACCGGCGGTGACCGTCTTCGGGCCGCTCAGTGCGACCTTCACGGAGTCGTCCTCTTCGCAGCCCTCCCCGATCTCCTCGTAGAGCTTCAGCTCCTCCTTGGCCCCGTCGAGCTTCTCGGCGGCGGCCTCCTTCGCCTTCTGCGCGAGGTCGAGGTCCTCGGCGGCGGCGTCCTCGGCCTGCTTGAGGGCGGTGCCGGCCCCGGCCAGATCCTCGTCGGCCTCGCCCTTGAGGCGGGTGGCCTCCGCGAGGGCCTCCTCGGCAGTGGTGACCGCGGCGGCGGCGTCCGCCTTCTGCTGCTCGGTGGCGTCCCCGGGCAGGTCCTTCACGGCCTGTTCGGCGGCGGCGAGCACCTGCTCGGCGGCGGTCTTCACGGCGGCGGCGTCCTCGGCGGCCTTCGCGGCCCCGTCGAACGCGGCCCTGAGCGGGTGCTCGGGCTTGTCCAGGGCCTTGGAGGCCGTCAGGGCCTTGTCGAGCGCGACGACGGCCTCGTCGTACTCCTTCTGTGCCAGGGCGACGGCGGCCTGGAGCTCCTTCAGCGACGGATCCTCGTCGGAGTCGTCCTCGGCCGACGCGGGCTGCTGCGTCGACGCGGGCGACGGCTTGGTGTCGGCGAACGCCGGAGCGGCCGAGAGGAACACGGCCGGAGTGGTCACGGCGGCGGCCACGGCGGTCGCCAGGATGCGGCGAATCTTCACGTTGCGGACCTTTTCTTGGTCAGAGAAAGAAGGCGAAGTGTGGTGGTGGACGTGCGCCTGCGGAGACCTCACGCGGCGCGACGCCCTCGTGATCGTAAGGCTCGGCAGGCGTCGCCGGGGGCCCGTTTCCGCAGCCCACGGCCGGGCGGACCGCCCGCCTCGGACACATACGGGACGAAGGAAGACAGTTGCCCACGGAGGCCGCACTTTCCTTGTGATCCATGTCATCCGCACCCGGCGGCGCGCCCCGTAACGTGTCCTTCACACACCTGGAAAGCGAGGCACGCACCGATGTCCGAGCACAGCCCGCTCGACCTGGCCGAGGGCGATCCCTTCGGCCCGCACAACCTCCCGTACGGCGTCTTCTCCACCGCCGACGAGCCCGGGCGGCGCCGGCTCGGCGTCCGCATCGGCGGATACGTCCTGGACGCGGGTGCCGCGGCGCACGCACTGGGCTCCCCGTACGCCTCCCTGCTCGCGCAGCCGAGCCTGAACCCGCTGCTCGCGGCCGGGCGGACCGCCTGGCGCGACGTCCGCCGGGCACTGACGGCCTGGGTGACGGTCCCCGCGCACCGGGCGGACGTCGAGCCGCTGCTGCACCCGCTGGACGCGGTGACGCTGCACCTGCCGTACGAGGTCGCGGACTACGTCGACTTCTACGCGAGCGAGCACCACGCGACGAACGTGGGCAGGATCTTCCGCCCCGACGGCGACGCTCTGACCCCCAACTGGAAGCACCTGCCGATCGGTTACCACGGTCGTGCGGGCACGGTCGTGGTCTCCGGCACCGACGTCGTGCGCCCCTCGGGCCAGCGCAAGGCCCCGTCGGACCCGGCGCCGGCCTTCGGCCCCTCGGTCAAGCTGGACATCGAGGCGGAGGTCGGCTTCCTGGTCGGCACCCCCTCGGAGTTGGGCCGCCCCGTCCCGCTGGCGGACTTCCGGGAGCACGTCTTCGGCCTGACGCTGCTGAACGACTGGTCGGCGCGGGACGTGCAGGCCTGGGAGTACGTCCCGCTCGGCCCGTTCCTCGGGAAGTCGTTCCAGACCTCCGTCTCGGCGTGGGTGACGCCCCTGGAGGCCCTGGACGCGGCCCGGACCGCCCCGCCGGCACGGGACCTCCCCCTCTTCCCGTACCTGGAGGACGCGGACGAGGACGAGCCGGGCGGCTTCGACCTGCGGATCTCGGTGGAGATCAACGGCGAGGTGGTGGCCGAGCCGCCGTTCTCCACCATGTACTGGACGGCGGCCCAGCAGCTCGCCCACATGACGGTGAACGGCGCCTCCCTGCGCACCGGCGACCTGTACGGCTCCGGGACGGTCTCCGGTCCCGAGGTGCACCAGCGCGGTTCGCTCCTGGAGCTCACCTGGAACGGCCGCGACGCCATCGAGGTGGCGGGCGACAAGCGCACGTTCCTGGAGGACGGCGACGAGGTCGTCCTCACCGCCTGGGCCCCGGGCCCGGACGGCACCCGGGTGGCGCTCGGCGAGGTCCGGGGCCGGATCGTTCCTTCCGCCTAGCCTCGGGCGGCCCGCCAGAGCGCGGGGACGTTCGGCGGCTCCCAGCCGGCCTGTGCCGTGTGGGCCTGGAGGCACACGTAGCCCAGGCCGGCGTGGGTGACGGCGTCCCCCACCCGGTAGGCGGTCCCGGCGGCCCAGGTCCCGCCGGGGCTTCCGGTGGGGCTTCCGGTGGGCGTCGGGGTCGGCGTCGGCCCGGGGTCCTGCGGCACGTTCAGGACGAAGTCGAAGGCGGCCTCCCGGGCTCCGCCGGCGTCCCGGACGGTCATGAGGAGCCGCGGGTCGAAGATCGTGTCGGTGTTGTTGCGGGGCTCGCCGGGGAAGTACAGCTGTGTGGTCAGCACCGGGCGCCCCGGGGCCTGCACCTTGACGTGGATGTGGCGGGTGCGCCCCGGGTAGAGGCCGGGCACGATCGTGGTCAGTTCGAAGGCGCCCGTCGAGTCGGTGAACTGGTGGCCGCGGAAGCGGAAGCCGGTGTTGTCGTAGGCGCCGTTGACGTCGGCCTGCCAGAAGTCGAGCAGGACACCGGATATCGGCCGACAGGCGAGCCCGAAGACGTATCCGCTGACGGTCAACCGGACACCGGTGGTGCCGGCGTCCAGGAGGCTCTTCCGCAGCGGGGAGTTGGGCTTGAAGTACGGCCCCTCGGTCTGCGGCGGGGTGGGGTCGTCGCCGTCGTCGCACTCCGGGGTGAGCGCGGGCGCCGCCTCTCCGGCGGTCAGGGTGCGGGCGAGCGCCGGGACGCCCATGAGAACGGCGGGCGCGGCCATCCCGGCCGCGAGCGCCGCCCGCAGCACCGCCTTGCGGGTGACGTGGCCGACGGAGGTCTCGTTGTCCATGCCTGCTCCTCGTGTGGGGGCTGGGGGATCGCAACGAACCTAGGCGGGGCGGGCTCCGCCTTCGATGGACGGATCACGGCGGTCGTGGTGTTTCCGGAAGTCCCCGGGGCTCCGCCCGGTCTCCCTGCGGAAGAAGCGGCAGAAGTACGCGGGGTCCGCGAAGCCGACCCTGGCCGCTATCTGGCGGATCGACAGCTCGGTGCTGATGATGAGCCGCTGCGCCTCCCGGGTGCGCGCCTCGCGCAGCAGCGCGGCGGGGGTGCGGCCGGTGGCGGCCCGGACGGCTTCGGAGAGATGGCCGGGGGTGACGCCGAGCCGCTCCGCGCACTCCCGCACGGACAGCCCGTCGACCCCGGCACGTCCGGCGAGTCGGACGAACTCCTCGGCGATCCCCCGGAGCACGGGGGCCGGCCGGGAGGCGCCGCCGGGCAGCCGGGCGGCCCGCACCAGCAGCACGTGCAGCAGGGACCGCAGGACCCCGGCGAAGCCGTCGGCGCCGTGCCGGTACTCCTCGGCGAGCTCCTCCATGAGCCGGCCGGTGCGCTCGTGCGCGGCGGCGTCGAGCGCCGCCCAGGGCCGCTCCCCCAGCCGTCGCAGCAGGCCCTCCTCGCCGACCCCGCCGACCAGGAACTCGGGGGTGAAGAGCACGAGCGAGCCCTCCAGACCGTGCACGCCCTCCCAGTGGTGCACCTGCCCCGGGAGGATCACCCCGAGCTGGGGCGGGCGGACCTCGTGCCGCTCCAGATCGAGTACGTGCGTCCCGCTCCCGGCGACGACGTGGACGATCTCGTAGAAGGTGTGGCGGTGCGGGAAGGCGGCCCGCGACATGGGCCCCATCGCGTCGAAACCACCTGCGGCGAAGGGGACTTCGGCGGGCGGGCGCACTTCGAGGCGGTGCACGGGGGGCTCTCCGTGCCGGGGGGCGGTGCAGGGATCCCCTGGTAAGACCGTGGTGCCGCGCATCGCCCCGCCTCCCTGGCTGGTACAGACCATTCGCCCGTCCACGATGCCACGCCGCACGGGCCCTGTCAGGACGGCGAAGGGGCCCGGCTCGCCCCCCGAGCCGGGCCCCTCTCGCGCGCCTCCGTCCTACCGGACGAACACGCTCGCCTGGTTGGCCAGGTTCAGGAAGTACTGCGGGGCGAGGCCGAGGACCAGGGTGACCGCCACGCCCGCGGCGATCGTCAGGGAGGTCAGCACCGAGGGGACGGCGACCGTGGGGCCGTCGGCCTTCGGCTCGCTGAAGAACATCAGCACGATGACCCGGACGTAGAAGAACGCGGCGATCGCCGAGGAGATCACGCCGACCACGACGAGGGCGCCCGCACCGCCGTCCGCCGCCGCCTTGAAGACCGCGAACTTGCCGGAGAAACCGGAGGTCAGCGGGATGCCGGCGAAGGCGAGCAGGAAGACCGCGAAGACCGCGGCGACCAGCGGGGAACGGCGCCCGAGCCCGGCCCACTTGGACAGGTGGGTGGCCTCGCCGCCCGCGTCCCGGACCAGGGTGACGACGGCGAAGGCACCGATCGTCACGAAGGAGTAGGCGCCCAGGTAGAAGAGGACGGAGGAGATGCCGCTCGGGGTGGCGGCGATGACGCCCGCCAGCAGGAAGCCCGCGTGCGCGATCGAGGAGTACGCCAGCAGCCGCTTGACGTCGGTCTGGGTGATGGCGATGACCGCACCGCCCAGCATGGTGACGATGGCGACGCCCCACATGACGGGACGCCAGTCCCAGGTGAGGCCCGGGAGCACCACGTAGAGCAGGCGGAGCAGCGCGCCGAAGGCGGCGACCTTGGTCGCGGCGGCCATGAAGCCGGTGACCGGGGTCGGGGCGCCCTGGTAGACGTCCGGCGTCCACATGTGGAACGGCACGGCGCCGACCTTGAAGAGGAGCCCGACGAGCAGCAGGGCGAAGCCGATGAGCAGCAGCGCGTCGTTGCCCATGGTGCCGGCGAGCGCCGGGTCGACCGAGCCGATCGCGCCGTCCACGACGTTCGCGATGGTGGCGTACGAGACGGAGCCCGCGTAGCCGTAGAGCAGGGCGATCCCGAAGAGCAGGAAGGCCGAGGAGAACGCGCCGAGCAGGAAGTACTTGACGGCCGCCTCCTGCGACATCAGCCGCTTGCGGCGGGCGACGGCACAGAGCAGGTACAGCGGGAGGGAGAAGACCTCCAGGGCGATGAAGAGCGTCAGGAGGTCGTTGGCGGCCGGGAACACCAGCATGCCGGTGATCGCGAAGAGCGCGAGCGGGAAGACCTCGGTGGTGGTGAAGCCGGCCCGCACGGCGGCCTTCTCCTGGTCGCTGCCGGGGACGGCGGCGGCCTCGGCGGCGAAGGAGTCGACCTTGTGGCCGTGGTCGGCCGGGTCGAGCCTGCGCTCGGCGAAGGTGAAGACCGCCACGATCGAGGCGAGCAGGATGGTGCCCTGGAGGAAGAGGGCGGGGCCGTCGACGGCGATGGCGCCCATGGCCGCGATGTGGGCCTTGGTGGAGCCGTAGCCGCCGGCCGCGAGGCCGACCACGGCGGCGAAGGCGGCGGCGAGCGCCAGGACGGACAGGAACACCTGGGTGAAGTAACGGCCCTTGCGGGGCACGAAGGCCTCGACGAGGACGCTGAGGACCGCGGCGCCCACCACGATGAGCACCGGCGAGAGCTGGGTGTACTCGATGTGGGGGGCCGGGATCTTCTCCAGCGGCCCGGCGGCGGTCGTCCACAGGCCGTGGACGGGGGATGCGACGGCGGATGTGCTCACTTGGCCGCCTCCACGTTCTGGATGGAAGGCTGGGGGTCCTTCTGCTGGACGTCGGACATGGTGTGCTGGACCGCCGGGTTGACGACGTCCGTGAGCGGCTTCGGGAAGACCCCGAGGAAGATCAGGACGGCGATCAGCGGAACGACCACGGCCAGTTCGCGCGCCCTCAGGTCGGGCAGCGCCCGCACCTCCTCCTTCACCGGCCCGGTCATCGTCCGCTGGTACAGGACGAGGGTGTAGAGCGCGGCGAGGACGATGCCGGTGGTGGCGATGATGCCGGCCACCGGGTACCGGGCGTACGTGCCGACCAGGACGAGGAACTCGCTGACGAACGGCGCGAGTCCAGGCAGCGACAGGGTGGCGAGGCCGCCGATCAGGAAGGTGCCGGCGAGCACCGGGGCGACCTTCTGGACGCCTCCGTAGTCGGCGATGAGCCGCGAGCCGCGCCGGGAGATCAGGAAGCCGGCGACCAGCATGAGCGCGGCCGTCGAGATGCCGTGGTTCACCATGTAGAGGGTGGCGCCGGACTGGCCCTGGCTGGTCATCGCGAAGATGCCCAGGATGATGAAGCCGAAGTGCGAGATCGACGCGTAGGCGACCAGGCGCTTGATGTCCCGCTGGCCGACCGCGAGCAGCGCCCCGTAGACGATGCTGATGAGGGCGAGGACGACGATCGCGGGGGTGGCCCACTGGGAGGCCTCGGGGAAGAGCCCCAGGCAGAAGCGGAGCATCGCGAAGGTGCCGACCTTGTCGACGACGGCGGTGATGAGGACGGCGACCGGGGCGGTGGCCTCCCCCATCGCGTTCGGCAGCCAGGTGTGCAGCGGCCAGAGCGGAGCCTTGACGGCGAAGGCGAAGAAGAAGCCGAGGAAGAGCAGCCGCTCGGTGGTGGTGGCCATCTCCAGGGAGCCGTTGGCACGGGCCTCGGCGATCTCCGTCAGGGAGAAGTTGCCGGCGACGACGTACAACCCGATGACGGCGGCCAGCATGATCAGGCCGCCGACCAGGTTGTAGAGGAGGAACTTGACCGCCGCGTACGAGCGCTGGGCCGCCGCGTTCTCGTCGGATCCCGTGTGGGCGCGGTCGCCGAAGCCGCCGATGAGGAAGTACATCGGGATGAGCATGGCTTCGAAGAGGACGTAGAAGAGGAAGACGTCGGTGGCCTCGAAGGAGAGGATCACCATCGCCTCGACCATGAGGATCAGGGCGAAGAAGCCCTGGGTCGGACGCCACCGCTTGTCGACGCGGTCCCGGGAGCCTCCCCCGCCCGAAGGACTCGGGGAGGGGTCGGCGTCGTGCCAACCGGCCAGGATCACGAAGGGGACCAGCAGGGCGGTGAGCGCGATCAGCGCCACGCCGATGCCGTCGACGCCCAGTTCGTAGCGGACGCCGAAGTCCTTGATCCAGGTCTGGGACTCGGTCAACTGGTACCGCGCGCCGCCGGGTTCGAACCGGGCGAAGACGACGGCGGCGAGCACGAGCGTGCCGAGCGAGACCAGCAGCGCCAGCCATTTGGCGGCGGTGCGCCGGGCGGCGGGGACGGCGGCGGTGAGGATCGCACCGACCGCCGGCACCGCTGCCGTCACCGTAAGGAGCGGGAAGGACATGGGGGTTACACCGCCCTCATCAGCAGGGTCGCGGCGATGAGCACCGCCGCGCCTCCGAACATGGAGACCGCGTAGGAGCGGACGTAGCCGTTCTGGAGCTTGCGCAGCCGGCCGGAGAGACCGCCCACCGAGGCCGCGGTGCCGTTCACCACGCCGTCGACGAGGGTGTGGTCGACGTAGACGAGCGAGCGGGTCAGGTGCGTGCCGCCGCGGACGAAGACGACGTGGTTGAAGTCGTCCTGGAGGAGGTCCTTGCGGGCCGCCCGGGTGAGCAGCGAACCGCGCGGGGCGACCGCCGGGACGGGCCGACGGCCGTACTGGAGGTAGGCGAGGCCGACGCCGACCACCATCACGGCGACGGTGGCCGCGGTGATGGCCGCGGCGCTGATCGGCGCATGGCCGTGCTCGAAGCCGGTGACGGGCTCCAGCCATTCGACGAATCCGGCGAACTCGAAGAAGGCGCCTCCGGCGACCGACCCGACGGCGAGGAGCACCATCGGGATGACCATGGACCGGGGGGACTCGTGCGGGTGCGGCTCGTGGCCCTCGGCATCGGGCTGCCAGCGCTTCTCCCCGAAGAAGGTCATCAGCATGACGCGGGTCATGTAGTACGCGGTGATGGCCGCGCCGAGCAGGGTGACCGCGCCGAGGATCCAGCCCTCCGTGCCGCCCTTGGCGAAGGCCGCCTCGATGATCTTGTCCTTGGAGAAGAAGCCGGACAGGCCGGGGAAGCCGATGATCGCGAGGTAGCCGAGGCCGAAGGTGACGAAGGTGACCGGCATGTACTTCCGCAGACCGCCGTACCTCCGCATGTCGACCTCGTCGTTCATGCCGTGCATGACCGAGCCCGCACCGAGGAACAGCCCGGCCTTGAAGAAGCCGTGCGTGACCAGGTGCATGATCGCGAAGACGTAGCCGATGGGGCCGAGGCCGGCCGCCAGGATCATGTAGCCGATCTGCGACATCGTGGAACCGGCGAGGGCCTTCTTGATGTCGTCCTTCGCGCAACCGACGATCGCACCGAAGAGGAGCGTGACCGCACCGACCACGGTGACGACGAGCTGGGCGTCCGGGGCCGCGTTGAAGACGTCGGCGGAACGGACGATCAGATAGACGCCGGCGGTCACCATGGTGGCCGCGTGGATGAGGGCCGAGACCGGGGTGGGGCCCTCCATGGCGTCCCCGAGCCAGGACTGCAGCGGCACCTGGGCCGACTTGCCGCAGGCCGCGAGGAGCAGCATCAGGCCGATCGCCGTCAGCTTGCCCTCGGATGCCTGGCCGGTGGCCTCCAGGACCGGCCCGAAGGCGAAGGTGCCGAAGGTGGTGAACATCAGCATGATCGCGATCGAGAGGCCCATGTCGCCGACCCGGTTGACCAGGAAGGCCTTCTTGGCCGCGGTGGCCGCGCTGGGCTTGTGCTGCCAGAAGCCGATCAGGAGGAACGAGGCGAGGCCCACGCCCTCCCAACCGAAGTAGAGGAGCAGGTAGTTGTCGGCGAGGACGAGCAGGAGCATCGCCGCGACGAACAGGTTGAGGTAGCCGAAGAACCGGCGGCGGCGCTCGTCGTGCTCCATGTATCCGATGGAGTACACGTGGATGAGCGTGCCGACCCCGGTGATCAGCAGGACGAAGGTCATCGACAGCTGGTCGAGCTGGAAGGCCATGTCCGCCTGGAAGCCCTCGACGGGGATCCAGGTGAAGAGCTGCTGGTGCAGGGTCCGGTCCTCGGCGGTCTTGCCGAACATGTCGGCGAAGAGCACCAGGCCGATCACGAACGAGCCGGCCGCGAGCAGGGTGCCGAGCCAGTGCCCGGTCCTGTCCAGCCGTCGGCCGCCGCAGAGCAGGACGGCCGCCCCCAACAGGGGCACCCCGACGAGCAGTGCAATGAGATTTTCCACGGTCAGCCCCTCACAGCTTCATCAGGCTGGCGTCGTCGACCGAGGCCGAGTGGCGGGCACGGAAGACGGACACGATGATCGCGAGCCCGACGACGACCTCCGCGGCGGCGACGACCATCGTGAAGAAGGCGATGATCTGGCCGTCGAGGTTGCCGTGCATGCGGGAGAAGGTGACGAACGCGAGGTTGCAGGCGTTGAGCATCAGCTCGACGCACATGAAGACGACGATCGCGTTGCGTCGGATCAGCACCCCGGCCGCACCGATGGTGAACAACAGGGCGGCGAGGTAAAGGTAGTTGACGGGGTTCACCGGGAAGCCTCCTCTTCACGGCCCAGGCGCTCCGCCGACCGCTGCTCCAGGGCCTTGAGGTCCGAGAGCGCCTCGTCGGACACGTCCCGGACCTGGCCCCGCTCGCGCAGGGTCGAGATGACGGTGAGCTCGGACGGGGTGCCGTCGGGCAGCAGACCGGCGATGTCCACGGCGTTGTGCCGGGCGTACACGCCGGGCGCGGGCAGCGGCGGCACGTGCTTGCCTTCCCGCACGCGCTGCTCGGCGAGTTCGCGCTGGGTGCGGGCGCGCTCGGTGCGCTCCCGGTGGGTGAGCACCATCGCGCCGACCGCCGCCGTGATCAACAGTGCACCGGTGATCTCGAAGGCGAAGACGTACTTGGTGAAGATGAGGGCGGCGAGGCCCTCGACGTTCCCGCCGTAGGCGCCGTTGGCGGCGCCGAGGCCGGTGAACTCCGACAGGGAGGCGTTGCCGATGCCGGCGGCCAGCAGGATGCCGAAGCCGAGACCGCAGGCGACGGCCCACCAGTGCTGTCCCTTGATCGTCTCCTTCAGCGAGTCCGCGGCCGTGACGCCGACCAGCATGACGACGAAGAGGAAGAGCATCATGATCGCGCCGGTGTAGACGACGATCTGGACGATGCCGAGGAAGTAGGCGCCGTTCGCCAGGTAGAAGACCGCCAGGACGATCATCGTGCCGGCGAGGCAGAGGGCCGAGTGCACGGCCTTCTTCATGAGGATCGTGCACAGCGCCCCGACGACGGCGACGGTGCCGAGGATCCAGAACTGGACGGCCTCACCGGTGGAGGTGCCGGCGGAGAGGGTGACCGCTGCGGCGAGGTTCGCACTCATGCGTCCGCCCCTTCCGGCTCGGCCTTCTCCCCCTTGGAGACCGCGACCTGACGGACGGTGCCGGGCGCGGCCTCGGTGACCAGGCCCTGGTAGTAGTCCTGCTCGGTCATGCCCGGGTGGATCGCGTGCGGCGAGTCGACCATCTTCTCGTCCAGACCGGCGAGGAGCTGCTCCTTGGTGTAGATCAGGTTCTCGCGGGAGGAGTCGGCCAGTTCGAACTCGTTGGTCATCGTCAGTGCGCGCGTGGGGCAGGCCTCGATGCACAGGCCGCAGAGGATGCAGCGGGCGTAGTTGATCTGGTAGACGCGGCCGTACCGCTCGCCCGGCGAGTAGCGCTCCTCGTCGGTGTTGTCCGCGCCCTCCACGTAGATGGCGTCGGCGGGGCAGGCCCAGGCGCACAACTCGCAGCCGACGCACTTCTCCAAGCCGTCGGGGTGACGGTTGAGTTGGTGTCGACCGTGGAAGCGGGGCGCCGTCGTCTTCTGCTGCTCCGGGTACTGCTCGGTCAGCCGCTTCTTGAACATGGCCTTGAAGGTCACGCCGAAGCCGGCCACCGGATTCTGGAAATCAGACACCGTCCGTCTCCTTTCCATCACTCGCAGGAGCAGTATCGGGGCCACCGCTGACGACGAGGTCCCGGTCGTGCCGGGGCCTGCGCCGCGGTACGGGCGGCAGGGACTGTCCGGGCTTGGGCGGTACGGGGAAGCCGCCGGCCATCGGGTCGAAGGGGGCCGCGGTCCCGGGGGTTCCTGCCACGGCCTTGGTCTTCCGCTCGCGGAAGAGGTCGACGAGGAAGGAGAGCAGCAGCAGGGCGAGGACGGCACCGGCCACGTACAGGACGATGTTGCCGAAAGCGATGTTCTCGTTCCGCAGCGCCCGGACGGTGGCGACCAGCATCAGCCAGACCACGGAGACCGGGATGAGCACCTTCCAGCCGAGCTTCATCAGCTGGTCGTAGCGGACGCGGGGCAGGGTGCCGCGCAGCCAGATGAAGAAGAACAGCAGCAGCTGCACCTTGATGACGAACCAGAGCATCGGCCACCAGCCGTGGTTCGCGCCCTCCCAGAAGGTGGAGACCGGGTACGGGGCCCGCCAGCCGCCCAGGAAGAGGGTCACCGACACGGCCGAGACCGTCACCATGTTCACGTACTCGGCGAGCATGAACATCGCGAACTTGATGGACGAGTACTCGGTGTTGAAGCCGCCGACGAGGTCTCCCTCGGACTCCGGCATGTCGAACGGCGCACGGTTGGTCTCGCCGACCATCGTGACGACGTAGATGATGAAGGAGACCGGGAGCAGGATCACGAACCAGCGGTCCGCCTGCGCCTCGACGATCGCCGAGGTCGACATCGACCCGGAGTAGAGGAAGACGGACGCGAAGGCCGCACCCATGGCGATCTCGTACGAGATCATCTGCGCGCAGGAGCGGAGGCCGCCCAGCAGCGGGTACGTCGAGCCCGAGGACCAGCCGGCGAGGACGATGCCGTAGATGCCGACGGAGGCGACCGCGAGGACGTACAGCATCGCGATCGGCAGGTCGGTCAGCTGCATCGCGGTCCGGTGGCCGAAGATCGAGACCTCGTTGCCGGCCGGGCCGAAGGGGATCACCGCGATCGCCATGAAGGCGGGGATCGCGGCGACGATCGGGGCGAGGACGTAGACGACCTTGTCGGCCCGCCGGACGATCACGTCCTCCTTGAGCATCAGCTTGATGCCGTCCGCGAGGGACTGGAGGAGGCCCCAGGGGCCGTGCCGGTTGGGGCCGATGCGCAGCTGCATCCAGGCGACGACCTTGCGCTCCCACACGATGGAGAAGAGCACCGTGACCATCAGGAAGGCGAAGCAGAAGACGGCCTTGATCAGGACGAGCCACCAGGGGTCCGTGCCGAACATGGACAGGTCTTCGGCCGCCAGGACGTTCGGGGTCATGACTGCACCTCCTGCGGGGTCGCCGGGCCGATGCGGACCGGGTCGCCGGGGTGGGCGCCGGTGTCGGAGAGGACGCCGCGGCCGGTGGAGTTCAGCGGCAGCCAGACCACGCGGTCGGGCATCTCGGTCACCTGGAGCGGGAAGGCGACGGAGCCGGTGGGGCCGGTCACCTCCAGGACGTCGCCGTCCTTGACTCCGGTGTCGGCGGCGGTGGCGGCGGAGAGCCGGGCGACCGCCGCGTGCCGGGTGCCGGCCAGTGCGGAGTCGCCCTCCTGGAGCCTGCCGAGGTCGAGGAGGAGGCGGTGTCCGGCGAGGACGGCCTCGCCCTCGCCGGCCCGGGGGGCCGGCTGGCCGGGCACGCTGGGCTCGGAGGCCCGCTCCTCGGCCCATCCGCCGAGCCGGTCCAGCTCCCGGCGGGCCGACCGCAGGTCGGGCAGGCCGAGGTGGGCGTCGAGGGCATCGGCGAGCATGTGGAGCACCCGGGCATCGCTCGGTGCGAGGGACCGGGTCATCTGCTCGGGCTTGAGCGCGGCCTCGAAGAGCCGGGCCCTGCCCTCCCAGTTGAGGAAGGTGCCGGGCTTCTCGGCGACGGCGGCGACCGGCAGGACCACGTCGGCGCGCTCCGTCACCTCGCCGGGCCGCAGCTCCAGGGAGACGACGAAGGCCGTTTCGAGGGCCTCGCGGGCGCGTGCCGGGTCCGGCAGGTCGGCGACCTCGACGCCGGCGACGAGCAGTGCGGCGAGTTCGCCGCCGGCGGCGGCCTCCACCATCTGGCCGGTGTCGCGTCCGTAGCGGTGCGGGAGTTCACGGACCCCCCAGGCCGCGGCGACCTCCTCGCGCGCCCGGGGGTCCGTCGCGGGCCGGCCGCCGGGCAGCAGGCTCGGGAGGGCGCCCGCCTCGATCGCCCCGCGCTCACCGGCACGGCGCGGGATCCACACCAACTTCGCGCCGGTGGCCACGGAGGCGCGCAGGGCGGCGGTGAGGGCGCCGGGCACGCCCGCGAGGCGCTCGCCGACGAGGATGACGGCGCCCTCCTGGCGGAGGGACTCGGCGGCGGTGTGGCCGGTGGAGCTCAGGCCGACCCGGGAGGTGAGGGCGTCGAGCCACTCGGCTTCGGTGCCGGGGGCGGCGGGCAGCAGGGTGCCGCCCGCCTTCGTCAGGCCCCGGGTGGCGAAGGCCGCGACCGCGTAGGTCTTCTGGCCGTGCTTGCGCCAGGCCTTTCGGAGCCGCAGGAAGACGCCGGGGGCCTCCTCCTCGGACTCCAGGCCGACGAGGAGCACCGCCGGGGCGGCTTCGAGCGAGGTGTACGTGACGCCGTCCCCATCGAGGTCGCGACCGCGGCCGGCGACCGTGGAAGCCAGGAAGTCGGCCTCCTCTCCGGAGTGGATCCGGGCCCGGAAGTCGATGTCGTTGGTGTCGAGGGCGACCCGGGCGAACTTGGCGTACGCGTAGGAGTCCTCGACGGTCAGCCTGCCGCCGGTCAGCACGCCGGTCCGGCCGCGGACGAGTCCGCGGGCGGCGGCCTCCAGGGCCTCGGGCCAGGAGGCCGCCTCCAGTTCACCGGACTCGGGATTCCGGACGAGCGGGGTGGTGAGCCGGTCGCGCTGCTGGGCGTACCGGAAGCCGAAGCGGCCCTTGTCGCAGATCCACTCCTCGTTGACCTCGGGGTCCTCGGCGGCGAGCCTCCGCACGACCTTGCCGCGCCGGTGGTCGGTGCGGGTGGCGCAGCCGCCCGCGCAGTGCTCGCAGACGGACGGCGTGGAGACCAGGTCGAAGGGGCGGGAGCGGAAGCGGTAGGCCGCCGAGGTGAGGGCGCCGACCGGGCAGATCTGGATGGTGTTGCCGGAGAAGTACGACTCGAAGGGGTCGCCCTCGCCGGTGCCGACCTGTTGGAGCGCACCGCGCTCGATGAGCTCGATCATCGGGTCGCCGGCGACCTGGTTGGAGAAGCGGGTGCAGCGGGCGCACAGGACGCAGCGCTCGCGGTCGAGGAGCACCTGGGTGGAGATCGGAATCGGCTTCTCGTACGTCCGCTTGACGCCTTCGAAGCGGGACTCGGCCTGTCCGTGGGACATGGCCTGGTTCTGCAGGGGGCACTCGCCGCCCTTGTCGCAGACCGGGCAGTCCAGCGGGTGGTTGACGAGCAGCAGCTCCATCACCCCGTGCTGGGCCTTCTCGGCCACGGGGCTGGTCAGTTGGGACTTCACCACCATGCCGTCGGTGCAGGTGATGGTGCAGGAGGCCATGGGCTTGCGCTGGCCTTCGACCTCGACGATGCACTGGCGGCAGGCGCCGGCGGGGTCGAGGAGCGGGTGGTCGCAGAAGCGCGGGATCTCGATGCCGAGTTGCTCGGCGGCGCGGATGACCAGCGTCCCCTTGGGGACGGAGATCTCGGCGCCGTCGATGGTCAGCGTGACGAGGTCCTCGGGGGGCACCGGCGCGCTGCCGCCGCCGCTGGGCGTGGACGCGATGACGGTCATGCGGTCACCTCCTTGTGGTTGTCCGCCCAGGCGGTCGACTTGGCCGGGTCGAAGGGACAGCCCCCGCCCGTGATGTGCTGCTCGTACTCCTCGCGGAAGTACTTCAACGAGGAGAAGATCGGCGAGGCGGCGCCGTCGCCGAGGGCGCAGAACGACTTGCCGTTGATGTTGTCGGCGATGTCGTTGAGCTTGTCGAGGTCGGACGGGGAGCCCTTGCCGGCCTCGATGTCGCGGAGCAACTGGACGAGCCAGTAGGTGCCCTCGCGGCAGGGCGTGCACTTGCCGCAGGACTCGTGGGCGTAGAACTCGGTCCAGCGGGTGACGGCCCGCACCACGCAGGTGGTCTCGTCGAAGCACTGGAGCGCCTTGGTGCCGAGCATCGACCCGGCGGCGCCGACGCCCTCGTAGTCGAGGGGGACGTCGAGGTGCTCGTCGGTGAACATGGGGGTGGAGGAGCCGCCGGGCGTCCAGAACTTGAGCCGGTGGCCGGGCCGCATCCCGCCGCTCATGTCGAGGAGCTGCCGCAGGGTGATCCCCAGCGGGGCCTCGTACTGGCCGGGCGAGGCGACGTGCCCGCTGAGCGAGTAGAGCGTGAAGCCGGGGGACTTCTCGCTGCCCATCGACGTGAACCAGTCCTTGCCGCGGTGGAGGATCGCGGGAACCGAGGCGATGGACTCGACGTTGTTCACCACGGTGGGGCAGGCGTACAGACCGGCGACCGCGGGGAAGGGGGGACGCAGCCGGGGCTGGCCGCGACGCCCTTCGAGCGAGTCGAGCAGCGCGGTCTCCTCGCCGCAGATGTACGCGCCGGCGCCCGCGTGCACGGTCAGTTCGAGGTCGAGGCCGCTGCCGAGGACGTTGCTGCCGAGGTAGCCGGCGGCGTAGGCCTCGCGGACGGCCTCGTGGAGCCGCCGCAGCACGGGGACGACCTCGCCGCGCAGATAGATGAAGGCGTGGCGGGAGCGGATCGCGTAGCAGGCGATCACGATGCCCTCGATGAGCGAGTGCGGATTGGCGAAGAGGAGCGGGATGTCCTTGCAGGTGCCGGGCTCGGACTCGTCGGCGTTGACGACGAGGTAGTGCGGCTTGCCGTCGCCCTGCGGGATGAACTGCCACTTCATTCCGGTGGGGAAGCCGGCGCCGCCGCGACCGCGGAGGCCGGAGTCCTTGACGTACGCGATGAGGTCGTCGGGGCTCATCGCGAGGGCCCGCCTGAGGCCCTGGTAGCCCTCGTGTCGCTCGTAGGTCTCCAGGGTCCAGGAGTCGGGCTGGTCCCAGAAGGCCGACAGGACGGGCGCGAGCAGCTTCTCGGGGCTGCTGTTGTTGATCTCGGCGGCCAAGGTCATTCCTCCCCCTCCTGTCCGGAGGTCTCACCGCGCGGGTGGACGATTCGGTGGTGCTGCGGGTGCTCGCCCTTGGCGAGGCGCAGGCCGACCAGCGAGGCGGGTCCCGCGCCGCCGGTGGCTTCGACCGCTCCGGGGCGCTCGTCGGGGAAGCCGGCCAGGATGCGGGCGGTCTCCTTGAAGGTGCAGAGCGGGGCGCCCCGGGTGGGCTCGACGGTCCGACCGGCCCTCAGGTCGTCGACCATCTGCTTGGCGGACTCGGGCGTCTGGTTGTCGAAGAACTCCCAGTTGACCATCACGACGGGGGCGAAGTCGCAGGCCGCGTTGCACTCGATGTGTTCGAGGGTGATCTTGCCGTCGGCCGTGGTCTCGTCGTTGCCGACGCCGAGGTGCTCCTTGAGCTCCTCGAAGATGGCGTCGCCGCCCATCACCGCGCAGAGCGTGTTGGTGCAGACGCCGACCTGGTAGTCGCCGGAGGGCTTGCGCCGGTACATCGTGTAGAAGGTGGCGACGGCGGTGACCTCGGCGGTGGTCAGTCCGAGGACCTCGGCGCAGAACCGCATGCCGGTGCGGGTCACGTGGCCCTCCTCCGACTGCACCAGGTGCAGCATCGGCAGGAGCGCGGAGCGGGAGTCCGGGTAGCGGGCGATGATCGCCCGGGCGTCCTCTTCCAGGCGGGCGTGGACGTCCGCCGGGTAGGCGGGGGCGGGGAGCTGGGGCATGCCCAGGCTGATCTGGTCGGTCATCGGTCGACGCCTCCCATCACGGGGTCGATGGAGGCGACGGCGACGATGACGTCGGCGACCTGGCCGCCCTCGCACATCGCGGCCATGGCCTGGAGGTTGGTGAAGGACGG
Organism: Streptomyces sp. NPDC058877; assembly: GCF_042742855.1. Lineage (NCBI taxonomy): Bacteria > Bacillati > Actinomycetota > Actinomycetes > Kitasatosporales > Streptomycetaceae > Streptomyces > Streptomyces sp. NPDC058877. Next base: position 55,244 of record NZ_JBHYMF010000010.1, read on the forward strand.
GTCGCGGAAGTGGACCCGGAAGGGACGGGTGCCGCCGTCGGAGACGACGTGGACGCCGAGCTCGCCCTTGGGGGATTCGACGGCCGCGTAGACCTGTCCGGCGGGGACCCGGAAACCCTCGGTGACCAACTTGAAGTGGTGGATGAGGGCCTCCATGGAGGTGCCCATGATCTTCGCGATGTGGTCCGTGGAGTTGCCGAGGCCGTCGGTGCCGAGCGCGAGCTGTGCGGGCCAGGCGATCTTCTTGTCGCCGACCATGACGGGGCCGGGCTCCAGGCGGTCGAGGCACTGCTCGACGATCCGGAGCGACTGCCGCATCTCCTCCAGGCGGACGAGGAAGCGTCCGTAGGAGTCGCAGGTGTCGGCGGTGGGGACGTCGAAGTCGTAGTCCTCGTAGCCGCAGTACGGGTCGGTCTTGCGCAGGTCGTGCGGAAGGCCCGCGGAGCGCAGGATCGGTCCGGTGGCGCCGAGGGCCATGCAACCGGAGAGGTCGAGGTAGCCGACGTCCTGCATGCGGGCCTTGAAGATGGGGTTGCCGGTGGCGAGCTTGTCGTACTCCGGCAGGTTCTTCTTCATGGTCTTCACGAACTCGCGCACGGCGTCGACGGCACCGGGCGGGAGGTCCTGGGCGAGGCCGCCCGGGCGGATGAAGGCGTGGTTCATGCGCAGGCCGGTGATCAGCTCGTACAGGTCCAGGATCATTTCGCGGTCCCGGAAGCCGTAGATCATGACCGTGGTGGCGCCGAGCTCCATGCCGCCGGTCGCGATGCAGACCAGGTGCGAGGAGAGGCGGTTGAGCTCCATCAGCAGCACCCGGATGACGCTGGCCCGGTCCGGGACCTGGTCGGTGATGCCGAGGAGCTTCTCCACGCCCAGGCAGTACGCCGTCTCGTTGTAGAACGAGGTGAGGTAGTCCATGCGCGTGACGAAGGTGGTGCCCTGGGTCCAGGTCCGGTACTCGAGGTTCTTCTCGATGCCGGTGTGGAGGTAGCCGATGCCGCAGCGGGCCTCGGTGACGGTCTCGCCGTCGATCTCCAGGATGAGGCGGAGCACGCCGTGGGTGGACGGGTGCTGGGGACCCATGTTGACGACGATGCGCTCGTCGTCGGCCTTGGCGGCGGAGTGGACGACCTCGTCCCAGTCGCCGCCGGTCACCGTGTAGACGGCGCCCTCCGTCGTCTCCCGCGGGGACTGCGACGCCGCGGCGGGGCTCGATGCGTTGGGGCTGGTCACGAGTACGACCTCCGCTGGTCCGGAGCCGGGATCTGGGCGCCCTTGTATTCGACGGCGATGCCGCCGAGGGGGTAGTCCTTGCGCTGCGGGTGGCCCTGCCAGTCGTCCGGCATCATGATCCGGGTGAGGGCGGGATGGCCGTCGAAGACGATGCCGAAGAAGTCGTAGGTCTCGCGCTCGTGCCAGTCGTTCGTCGGGTAGACGGCGGTGAGCGAGGGGATCCGCGGGTCGGCGTCCGGGGCCGAGACCTCCAGGCGGATCAGCCGGCCGTGGGTGAGCGAGCGCAGGTGGTAGACGGCGTGCAGCTCGCGCCCCTTGTCACCCGGGTAGTGGACGCCGGAGACGCCGGTGCAGAGCTCGAAGCGGAGCGCCGGGTCGTCGCGCAGGGTGCGGGCCACTCGGAGGAGGTGCTCGCGCTCGATGTGGAAGGTGAGCTCCCCGCGGTCGACGACCGTCTTCTCGATGGCGTTCTCCGGGAGGAGGCCCTGCTCCTCCAGGGCGCCTTCGAGTTCGTCGGCGACCTCGTCGAACCAGCCGCCGTACGGGCGGGCGGCCGGGCCGGGGAGCCGGACCGAGCGGACGAGACCGCCGTATCCGGAGGTGTCGCCGCCGTTGTTGGCGCCGAACATCCCGCGCTGGACGCGGACCTCCTCGCCGTGGTCCCCGCGCTGGCCCGGCAGGTTCTGCCCGCTGAGCTCCTTCTCGGGGTTGGGTGTCTCGTCACTCACTGGGCTGCCCCGTTTCCTTCTCCGCCCGCGCCGGGGCACCGCCCGCCGGAGGCGGGGGGAGCAGGGGCGCGGCCTTCGCTGTTGTCTGCGGCCAGGCGACCGTGCGCGCGTCGGTCACTGCAGCAGACCCTTCAACTCGATGGTCGGCAGGGCCTTGAGCGCCGCCTCCTCCGCCTCCCGGGCCGCCTCCTCGGCGTTCACGCCGAGCTTGGAGCCCTGGATCTTCTGGTGGAGCTTGAGGATCGCGTCCAGGAGCATCTCCGGACGCGGCGGGCAGCCGGGCAGGTAGATGTCGACCGGCACGATGTGGTCGACGCCCTGGACGATCGCGTAGTTGTTGAACATGCCGCCCGAGGAGGCACAGACGCCCATGGAGATGACCCACTTGGGGTTGGGCATCTGGTCGTAGACCTGCCTCAGGACGGGTGCCATCTTCTGGCTGACCCGGCCGGCGACGATCATCAGGTCGGCCTGGCGCGGCGAGCCGCGGAAGACCTCCATGCCGAAGCGGGCCAGGTCGTACCGGCCGGCTCCGGTGGTCATCATCTCGATGGCGCAGCAGGCGAGGCCGAAGGTCGCGGGGAACACGGACGCCTTGCGCACCCAGCCCGCGGCCTGTTCGACGGTCGTCAGCAGAAAGCCGCTCGGGAGTTTCTCTTCGAGTCCCATAGGTGCCCCTCAGCCCCTCAGTCCCATTCCAGGCCGCCGCGCCGCCACACGTACGCGTAGGCGACGAAGACGGTGAGCACGAAGAGCAGCATCTCCACGAGCCCGAAAAGCCCCAGGGCGTCGAAGGTGACGGCCCAGGGGTAGAGGAAGACGATCTCGATGTCGAAGACGATGAAGAGCATCGCCGTCAGGTAGTACTTGATCGGGAAGCGACCGCCCCCGGCGGGAGTGGGCGTCGGTTCGATGCCGCACTCGTACGCCTCAAGTTTTGCCCTGTTGTACCTCTTTGGCCCGATAAGCGTGGCCATGACCACGGAGAAGATCGCAAACCCCGCACCCAGGGCGCCGAGCACGAGGACGGGCGCGTACGCATTCACGCTCCTCGCTCCTTCCAGTCGTCCTTGACCGTTGGACCGCACCACCGGACCCCGAAAGATCGCCCCCATGTGAGGCAGTTCACAAGCCCGGCTGCCCCGCATCTTATGCCCGCCCCTCTGTGATCTGCGACACGGGGTGCGACAAGGACTTTGTGATCTCCACCACCTGACGAAGGATCATGAAGTCGGATGAGCAGTGATCTTGTTGCGCGAAGCGCCCAGGTGATCACCAGATGTGACATCCGGACCGGAAATCGCTGCTCGGAGGGGGTGTCGCTCTATCAAGCCATGGCTTGTACAAGCAAATTGGTGGTGGACGCATCCGGGTGATAAAGGAACCGCCGGTCGCCCGGTCGGGGGCCTTCGCGTACGGAGGTGGACGCGTGCGCGCCTCCACGGGCAAACCTGTGACCTGCGTCACCCTTCACAAGCGCACGAAGAAGAGGGCTTGGCCATCGGTGTGAAGAGGTGGTAAGTGACGGGCAATTCGGGCTTTTCATTGAAAACGCGTGATCAAGGGCCGGATGACTCATGCCCGATTTGCCCGTTACGGCGTCAATAAGGGTGCAGAAGAAGCGGATTCGGGGGTTCCGAACGTAACTGTGGCGCAACCCACGTTTCTTGAAGGGAACCGCATGGCCCTGATAGCGGTTGTCCTCATGTCCCACACCGCTCACATACCCAGCCACCGGAAGCCCCGCCGCAGCGCCTCGAAGCTCGCGCTCCGGGCCGGAGTTACCGGTGGCTTCCTCGGCACCATCGCGGTGGCCGGTGCCGCCGGGCCGGCGAATGCCGAGCCGGTGACCGAGACCATCGAAATGCCCACCCTGGGCTCCCTCAGCGCCGGCGCCGACCTCGCCAGTGCCGTCGCCGCCTCCGCGGAGGCCTCCCAGCAGGAGGCGCTCGACCAGAGCCTCCAGAGCCAGGAGGACGCGGCGCTGCAGAAGGCGGCCAAGGAGGCCAAGCAGGCCAAGGCCGAGGCCGACCGCAAGGCGGCTGCCGAGCGCGCCGAGAAGGCACGGCTCAAGGCCGAGCAGGAGCGCAAGGAGGCCGCGGAGCGCGCTTCCCGCGACGCCGCCCGCACCCAGCTCGCCACCACGAGCTCGTCGAGCAACGGCGGCTCCACCGGCTCGTCCTCCGGCAGCGGCGCCACCACCTCGAAGGGCAGCACCCAGACGCAGGCCCCCTCGGGCGCGGCGGCCACGATCGTGGCCTTCGCCAAGGCCCAGATCGGCGACGCCTACGTCTCCGGCGGCACCGGCCCCAACTCCTGGGACTGCTCGGGCCTCGTCCAGGCCGCCTACCGTGCGGCCGGCATCGACCTGCCCCGCATCTCGTACCAGCAGTCGAGCATGGGCACCTCCGTCTCGCTCGGCAACCTGCAGCCGGGCGACATCCTGTACTGGGGCAGCCGCAGCGGCTCGTACCACGTCGCCATCTACGTCGGCGGCGGCAAGTTCGTCGGCGCGCAGAACCCTTCCACCGGCGTGGTCGAGCGCTCCCTGGACTGGGACACTCCCTCGGGCGCGATCCGCATCCTCTGATCCTCACCCGCCCGTGCGGAAGGGCCGTTGCTCCTCGGGGGGGTGTCGGCCCGTCCGCACGGCCCGGGCCCGGGGGGCGCCGAGGACCGGCGGGGCGGCCGCCG
>NZ_JBHYMF010000010.1:59908-75731 GCF_042742855.1 Streptomyces sp. NPDC058877
TCTCCCCCGGCCGGGGGGGGGGGGGGGGGGGGGGGGCGCGGGGGCCCCCCCCCCCCCCCCCCCACGGCCGGGCCACGGGCGGCGCCGAGGACGGCCGGCGCTCCGGCCGGAGCGATCCGCGTTCGAGGGCCGGGGCCTCCACCCCCCTCTACCGGTCTCGACGGCCTGAACCCGACCGGCGCGGACAAGCCAACCCCGGGGACGTGCCGGCCCCCGTCCGAGCGGACTTCCGGGACCGAGCGTCACTCCGCCGGTGCTCGCCCCTCCCCAGCTCAGTCCGGAGTCCACGACACCGGGGCCATCGGCACGGGCGGGAACGGCGGGCGCCGCCCGCGGAGTCCGCCGGTTTCCCCACGGTGCTTTTCTGCCAGCCCCGAGGGCCGACCGGGATTTTCCCGGGAATTCCTGCCCTGTTCGCGCCGTTTGGGCCTAGCGTCTTGCTGTCCTGGGGGGGGAGACAAGCATGCTCCGACGTTGTCGGCTCTGCGCACCGGAACGAGAGTTCGAGGCCGCGAGGGAGGGGGCGGCGTGCCGAGTGAACCCGGTGATCGACGCCTGTCGGCGCCTCGGCACCCTCACCGAGCGGGAACGGGAGGTGCTCGCCGCCATGCCCGGCGGTGAGTCGAACGCCGACATGGCGCTCGCGCTCGGCATCTCCGAGCGCACCGTCAAGTTCCACGTGATGAACCTGCGGGAGAAGCTCGGCGGCCTCTCCCGGCTCCAGCTCCACCTGCTCGCCCTGCTCGCCGAGACGGTGATGCCCGCGATGTTGCGGGTGCCCCACGGCGACTCCACCGCCGCGGGTCACCCGTGACCCGGCCCGGTCCGGGCTCAGGCCTTCGGAGCCACCTTCGACAGACCGTTGATGATGCGGTCCATGGCGTCGCCGCCCGTCGGGTCCGTGAGGTTCGCCAGCATCTTCAGGGTGAACTTCATCAGGAGCGGGTGGGTGAGGCCGCGCTGGGTCGCGATCTTCATGATCTTCGGGTTGCCGATGAGCTTCACGAACGCACGGCCCAGCGTGTAGTAGCCGCCGTAGGTGTCCTTCAGGACCTGCGGGTAGTTCCGCAGGGCCAGCTCCCGCTGGGCCGGGGTCGCGCGTGCGTGCGCCTGGACGATGACGTCGGCCGCGATCTGGCCGGACTCCATGGCGTAGGCGATGCCCTCGCCGTTGAAGGGGTTGACCAGGCCGCCGGCGTCGCCGACGAGCAGCAGGCCCCTGGTGTAGTGCGGCTGACGGTTGAAGGCCATCGGGAGGGCGGCACCGCGGATCGGCGTCGTCATGTTGTCCGGGGTGAAGCCCCAGTCCTCCGGCATCGAGGCGCACCAGGCCTTGAGGACCTCGCGCCAGTCCAGCTCGCGGAAGGCCGAGGAGGAGTCGAGGATGCCCAGGCCGACGTTGGAGGTGCCGTCGCCCATGCCGAAGATCCAGCCGTAGCCGGGGAGCAGCCGGTCCTGCGGGCCGCGCCGGTCCCACAGCTCCAACCAGGACTCCAGGTAGTCGTCCTCGTGCCGCGGGGTGGTGAAGTACGTGCGGACGGCGACGCCCATCGGCCGGTCCTCGCGCCGGTGGAGGCCCATGGCGAGGGAGAGGCGGGTGGAGTTGCCGTCGGCGGCCACCACGAGCGGGGCGTGGAAGGTGACCTCGCGCTTCTCCTCGCCCAGCTTCGCGTGGACGCCGGTGATCCGGCCCGTGCGGTCGTCGATGATCGGGGCGCCGACGTTGCAGCGCTCGTACAGCCGGGCGCCGGCCTTCTGTGCCTGGCGGGCGAGCTGCTCGTCGAAGTCGTCGCGCTTGCGGACGAGTCCGTAGTCCGGGTAGGAGGCGAGCTCCGGCCAGTCGAGTTCGAGCCGGACGCCGCCGCCGATGATCCGCAGGCCCTTGTTCCGCAGCCAGCCGGCCTCCTCGGAGATGTCGATCCCCATGGAGACCAGTTGCTTGGTGGCGCGCGGGGTGAGGCCGTCGCCGCAGACCTTCTCGCGGGGGAAGGCCGTCTTCTCCAGGAGGAGGACGTCGAGTCCGGCCTTCGCCAGGTAGTACGCGGTGGTGGAGCCGGCCGGGCCTGCCCCGACGACGATCACATCTGCGGTGTGCTCGGAGAGGGGCTGCTCGGTCACGGCGGATCTCCCGAAGGGGTCGAGGGAAGGATGGGGGAAGTCTATGGGCGACGGAACGGGGCGGGAGCTATGCCTTGAAGCCGCGGTGCAGGGCGACGATGCCGCCCGTCAGGTTGCGGTAGGCCACCTTCGACCAGCCGGCCTTCCGGAGCATGCCCGCCAGGGTCGGCTGGTCCGGCCAGGACTGGATCGACTCCGCGAGGTACACGTAGGCGTCGGGGTTGGAGGACACGGCACGGGCCACCGGCGGCAGCGCGCGCATCAGGTACTCCTCGTACACCGTGCGGAACGGCGCCCAGGTGGGGTGCGAGAACTCGGAGATGACGACCCGGCCGCCGGGCTTGGTCACGCGGTACATCTCGCGCAGGGCCCGTTCGGTGTCCTGGATGTTCCGCAGCCCGAAGGAGATGGTGACCGCGTCGAAGACGTCGTCGCGGAAGGGCAGCTTCGTGCCGTCGCCGGCGGTGAACGGCATCCACGGGTGGCGCTTCTTGCCGACCTGGAGCATGCCGAGCGAGAAGTCGCAGGGGACGACGTACGCCCCGGCCCGCGCGAAGGGCTGTGAGGAGGTGGCCGTGCCGGCGGCCAGGTCGAGGATCTTCTGCGCCGGGCGGGCGTCGACGGCCTTCGCGACCTCCTTGCGCCAGCGGCGGTCCTGACCGAGCGAGAGCACGTCGTTGGTGAGGTCGTAGTTGGCCGCCACGTCGTCGAACATCGAGGCGACTTCGTGCGGCTGCTTGTCCAGGGATGCTCGGGTCACGTCCCCATTCAAGCAGCCCGGTCCCGGGCGGCTGCCGACGGCCGGCCCCCGGGTCGTGCACGGCCTTCCGGGCCTCTCAGCGGCGCAGTGCCTCGGCGGGTTCGATGCGGGCGGCGCGCCAGGCGGGATAGAGGCCGGCCAGGACTCCGGTGACGAGCCCGACCACCGGGGCGGCGGCGACCGTCGTCGGGTGGACCACGGGCGTCCAGTCCCGCACCACCGCCACCGTCACCACGGTCAGGGTGCCCAGTGACGTGCCGATCAGACCGCCGAGCGTCCCCAGGGCCCCCGATTCGGCGAGGAACTGCACGGTGACGTGCCGGCCCCGGGCACCCAGCGCCCGTCGCAGGCCGATCTCCCCCGTGCGTTCCAGGACGGCGACGAGGGTGGTGTTGGCGATGCCGACGGCCCCGATGACGAGACAGATGCCGGCCAGGACGAGGAAGAGCTGGTTGAGGTCGGAGGTGACGTTCGTGCGCAGGCTCTTCGGGTCCGGCGGTGCGACCGCCTTGAGGTACTCGGGGTGGTCGGGGCGCAGGGCCGTCGGGGCGAGCAGGGCCACCTGCTGCGCGGCCCCCAGGTCGGTGGCGATGAGCATGTGGGTTTCCGGGCGTCCGGGGACGTCGCTCCACACCTCGTCGGCCGTGGTCAGCGGCACGACCACGGACAGCAGCAGATCGGCCCTGCGCTCGACGTCGCTGATGATCCCGACGACGGTGAACGGCTCGTCGCCGATGAAGACGGCCGGCTGCGTTTCGAGGGTGGTGATGCCGAGCCGGGCCGCCGTGGACGCGCCGAGGACGGCCACCCGCTGCTTGCTGCGGGAGTGGTAGGCGTCGTACAGCCGTCCCTGTGCGAGCGTCGGTACGGCGGCGCTCAGGACGCCGGGCGACGCGGCGACCACGTCGATGGCCTCGCCCCCGGCAGCCGCTCCGACCGGAGCGGCCCGGACGGCGTCCGTGGCGTCGAGGCGCACCTTGTAGTAGACGCCGGCGTGCCGGACGCCGCCGAGCCGTTCGACGCGTGCGTCGGCGTCCTCGGGGAAGCCCGGGCCCGCGAACTCGTTCCGCTCGGTGGCGACGTCCTCGATCTCGACCTGGGTGGCGCTGAGGACGTTGAAGCGCGCGTCGATCTGTGAGGAGGTGGTGGCGGTCAGGCCGAGGACGGCGACGAACGTCCCGACCCCCAGGACCGTGCCCAGGGTGGTGAGGGCGGACCGGGCCGGGCGTTGGAGGACTCCCGCGAGCGATTCGGCCAGGGCGTCGCGCGGGGCGAAGCGGGACGGTTCGACCGTACGGGTCCGGCGCCCGGCCGTACGGGTCCGGGCGCGACGGCCGGGGAGTAAGGGGAGGAAGCGGTCGGCGAGGGAGCGCCGGGGGCGATCGGGACGCCAGGGACTCATGCGACGGCCGCCCGCTCGTCCAGTCGGCCGTCGCGGATGGTGACCGTGCGCCCCCCTCGGCGTGCCACGTCCGTGTCGTGGGTGATGACGAGCACGGTCATGCCGTCGCGGTGGAGTTCGTCCAGGAGCTCCAGCACGGTGTCGGCGTTGGCCGAGTCGAGGTTTCCGGTGGGCTCGTCGCAGAGGAGCAGCGAGGGGCGGGCCACCAGGGCCCTGGCGATGGCGACCCGCTGGCGTTCTCCGCCGGAGAGACGGGTGGGTGCGGCGTGGACGCGATGGCCGAGTCCGACGCGTTCGAGGGCCTCGTGGGCGAGTCCGGTGCGCTCGCGGCGGCGGAAGCCGTTGTAGACCATGGCCAGGGTCACGTTCTCCAGGGCCGAGCGGTGCGGCAACAGGTGGAAGGACTGGAACACGAAGCCGATGCGGCGGCCCCGCAGCGCGGTGCGGTCACCGTCCCGGAGCGTTCCCGTGTCGATGCCGTCGAGCAGGTAGGTGCCGGTCGTCGGGGCGTCGAGCAGTCCGGCGACGTTGAGGAAGGTGGACTTGCCCGATCCCGAGGGGCCGACGACGGTGACGAACTCCCCGCGTCCGATCCGGAGGTCGCACGGGGCGAGGGCCGGCACGGGGGGCGGTCCCGGATAGGTCAGGCCGACCTGCCGGAACTCGATGACCGGCGGATCGGGCACGGGTGCCGGCGGATCGGTCGGGTCGGTGGGGGGGCGGGCCGTCATGTGCCGGCCTTCCCGGCGCCGCCCGACATCCCGGGGTTGATGCCGGTGATGACGTTGTCCCCCTCCTCGATGCGGCCGGAGCCGACCGGTTTGATCTCGACGAAGCCGTCCCCGGTGGTGCCCGGTCGCACCTCCACCCGGCGCCGCGTCGAGCCCTCGACCACGGTGACCGTGGTCCGTCCGTCCGCGCCGGCGGAGACCGCGCTGACCGGGACGACCAGCGCGTCACCCCCGGTGGCCGCCGCCTCGATCGTCAACCGCACGTCCTGTCCGGCGAGTTCGGGGTTGAGCGAGCGTTCGGGCCGCACGGTCATGGCGTAGCCGCGCTCTCCGGCCCCCTGTCCGCCCTGCCCTCCCCCGGCGGCGTCGGACTGGCCGGGGGCCTGCAGTTGGGACATCTCGTCGGCGACCGACTGCACCTTCGCGGAGGCGGTCACGTCGCTCACCTCCGACCGGATCTCCACCTTCTGTCCGGCCCTGACCAGGCCCTTCTGGTGCTCCTGGAGCAGGGCGCGGACGACGAGGGCGCCGGCCGAGACCGACATGACCGGGCCCGAGACCAACGAGCCGGTACGCGCCGAGATCGAGTCCACCCGGGCGGGGAAGCCCTCCAGGAAGACCACTTCGCCGGCGGGCAGCATGGGGCCCGTGACCGCACGCGCCCCGGCGAGGGCCGTCCGGGCCTTGGCGAGGTCCTCGCGCGCCCGCTGCACGGAGCGCGCGGCATCGGCGCCGGAGGCCCCGGCGCCCGTCGCGGTCTTGCCGCCGTCCGCGCCGACGCCCTTGCTCGCGTCACCGCCCGCGCCCGCTCCTTCGGCGGCGGGGCCGGCGTCGACCGCGTCCTTCGCCGCCCGCGCATCCTCCAGCGCGCGCTCCGCCGCCGTGACCGCGTCCTCCGCCGCCGCGACGGATGCGCCGCCGTCGGCGACGGCCGGCAGGGGGTCGTAGCCGATGGAGGAGTAGAAGGCGGTGAGCGCCGCCTTGGTCCCGGCGCCGAACGTGCCCGAGGGGTCCGGTCCGGTGCCGTGCCCGCGCTGTGCGAGGGCCTTCTGCAGCTGCTCGACGTCCTCTCCGGTCGCCCCGGGTTTGAGGTCGCGGTACACCGGGAGCCTGCCGGGCAGGACGAAGACCGGGCGCCCGGAGACCTCCAACAGCACGCGCCCCGCCGTCACCCGGTCCCCCACCGCGACCGGCAGTTTGGTGACCACGGGGCTCCCCCCGCCCTCGACCGACGTGACCGGAGCGACCTGCACCGTCTGGGCCGCCGTCGCCGTGCCGCGCACGATGACGGTGTCCCGCAGCACGCGCTTCTCCACCCGGGCGACCAGGAGGTCCATGGGCGGCGGTCCGGCCTCGGCCGCCGCTTGGGCCGGTGACTTGACCAGCCGCGACGCCCCGATGCCCAGGCCGGACAGCACCACGGCGCCGACCGCGACGATCGCGACCCAGCGGCGACGGCGTGCGAGCCCGGACGCGGGGGCGACCGCGGGTTCCAGGAGGTGGGTGCTCTCCGGCTCGGTCATCCGCCGACCTTGCCGTCGGTCTTGCTGCGGTCCTCCAAGCCGCACTTCTTCATGGCGGCCACCGCCTCCGGGGAACCCTTCAGCCGGATCGACTCCAGGTCGTGGTCACCGGTCTTCGGGTCCGGGTCGGGGAACTCCGCGATGCCGTTGCGCCGCATGCACGCCGTGAGCTCCCGCGCCTCGGCCAGTTCCTTCGCGCCCGCCTCGGGGATCACCAGCTTGTCGGCGCAGGCCGTCTCGGCCTCCTTCACCTCGGCGGGGTCCGCCCGAGCGGTGTCCACCACCGGTACGCCGGAGCCGGAGTCCGTCATCGGCAGCCCCCGTTCGGCGAGGCAGGAGAAGTACGCGGCTTGCTTCGGGTCCGCCTCGCCCTTCCTCGACGGCCCGTCCGTCGGGGCGGAGGCGGACGACGATCCCGTCGTGCCGGTCGGGGCGGGGCCCGCCGCATCGGTCGTACCGTTCGAACAACCCACCGTGAAGAGGGCGATCGACAGCAGAGCCGGGCAAAGCGCCGTCCGGACTCGTCGCAGAACCACAGGAGAACCCCTTCGAGGAAGCCCCCCGGCGCAGAGCGGCACCGGGGCCCGGCGCGGACCGCCGCCGCGCCTCGGAAGCACCGTAGGCCATCGCCGGATCTCCGGTCACTGTCCCAAAGGACAGTAGTAGAAGGCGAGTTGCTCGTGTTCACTGAGCGACGGCCCGGACCGGATCAGGTCGGACGATCCACCGGAGCCCGTCCGACGGTACGTCTTCCTCGACACCGAAAGGCACCCCATGAACAAGCTCCTCCGTGTCGCCGCCACCGCCGGCCTCCTCCTCGGGGCCGTCGCCGTCTCCACCGGCAGCGCCAACGCCGCCGGCAAGGACGGCTGGCTGACGAGCGGCGAGTTCGGCCTCTTCTGCTTGCAGAACCAGCAGAATTCGGTCTTCGACCTGTACGTCTCCGACTCGAACTTCGCGGACGACTACTTCAAGGGCTCGCAGAGCTGCGCCGGACACACCACGAACGACTACACCGAGTCCTACCTGAACCTCGACAGCTACCAGTGGAGCGTGCACACCAACTCGGGCGGCGGCGGCAGCGACGGCTACATCCCGGCCGGCTACCGCGGCAACGCGAGCAGCACCTTCAAGAACACCATCTCCTCCTCCTACATCCAGTTCTGACGGCAGGGTGCTCGCCCCCTGAGCACCGCACGCGCCAGACGAGGAGTCACTGCTCCGCCCGTTCGCGCCGGGCGGAGCAGTGGCCGTGGATGTTATCCGAATTCACAACGGAGCCACCATGCCCATGTTCCGCGTCCGCTCGACCGCCCACCCGCTCGCGCTCGCGACCGCCCTCGCGCTCGCCCTCACCGGGTGCTCCTCCTCCGACGGGCAGACCGGAGCGGACCGGCCGGAACCGGCGATCGGTGACGTCCCGGTGCTCCTGGACAGCACGTCGATCCGGTTCCCGCTCGACGCGTACCTCCCTTCGGGAGAGCAGCGCAAGGCGCTCGGCGAGGCCCAGGACGTCCTGATCGACCGGTGCATGAAGCGCTACGGCTACCGGTTCCCGCTCCGCAGCAACCACCTGGGCGGCGGTGACAACGCACGGAAGTACGGGGTGAGCAGCATCGCGACGGCCACCCGGTACGGCTACGACAACCCGGAGGTGGCCGCCCTCCCCCCACGGCCCCCGGAGAAGGCCATGGGCCCCAACGAAAAGCTCGTACTCAACGGCGAGGAGCAGGTCGACCCCTCGGTACCGGTGCCGATGAGCCAGGAGGAGGCGGAGGACTCCGACCAGGGCGTGATCACGGTGGCCGGCAAGAAGGTGCCCGCCGGCGGCTGCATCCGCGAGGGCTTCCTCAAGCTCTACGCGCCGACCAGGGATTCCGTGGACATCATGGTCCCGCAGAACTTCGGCTTCGACGCCTACGGCCGCTCCCGCGAGGACAGCAGGGTCCGCAAGGCCATCGAGGCCTGGTCCGCCTGCATGGCGGAGGGCGGCTACCGGACGGAGGATCCGGTGAGCCCGCAGAACGACCTCGGCTTCGGCGACACGACGCTCAACAGCCCGAAGGCCGTGACCGCCGCCAAGCAGGACGTCACCTGCAAGGAGCGGACGAACCTGGTCGGCATCTGGTCCACCGTCGAGATCGCCTACCAGAAGCGGCTGATCGAGCAGAACGCCGAAACGCTGGCCGCCGTGAAGGAGCAGTTGGAAGCCCGGCTGCGGCTCGCCGCCGAACTCACCTCCTGAGCCCCGCTCGCCCTCCTCCGGCACCCCGCCGCACCCACGAAGGACTCCCCCGTGCCCCTCCCCATGCCGGCGACGCCCCGCACGTCCCCGCACGCCCTCGGCTGAACCGGACCCATGACGCACCGCGCCACCCGTAGGACACGCGCCGCCGCGAGGCGACGGCGCCGACGACGGAGGAACGTGCTCGTGGCCGCCCTCGCCGCGCTCGGTCTCGGTGCGGGCGGCACGGCCGCACTGCTCCACGAGGACGGGAGCCCGGCCCGGGCCGCCGAAGACCGGGCGGCGACGCCCCCGCCGTCCGGGTCGGGCAAGGACCGCAGCACCCCTCCGCCGCCGGAACCGACCTCCCCGACGCCTCCCCCGACGGGCACCCCGCCCCCGGTGACGGCGTCCTTGACCCTCATCCCCGTGCCGCCGACCGGCCCGGGCACCTTCACCCGCTCCCGGGTCGACGGCGAACGCCAGGGCGACGGGCCCGTGCGCACCTACCGGGTCGAGGTGGAGGACGGGATCGAGCTGGATCCGGACGATGCCGCCCGGACGGTCTCCGCGATCCTCGGCGACCCCCGGGGATGGACCAGGAACCCGCGGTACGGCTTCCGTCTGGTCGCGTCCGGGCCGGTGGACTTCGTGATCCGGGTCGCCACTCCCGGCACGACCGACCGGCTCTGCTACGTCACGACCCCCAGCAGCAAGGGGAACGTGAACTGCAGGATCGACCACACCGTGGTGGTCAACCTGAAGCTGTGGACGGTCGGTTCGCCGCAGTTCGACGGCCCGATCGAGGAGTACCGCGCCCTGATCGTCAACCACGAGGTGGGGCACGAGATCGGCCGCGGCCATGAGACCTGCCCCGGGCCGAACCAACCCGCACCCGCCATGATGCAGCAGATCAAGGGGCTGCTCGGCTGCGTGGCGAACGCCTGGCCGTACGACGCGAACGGCGGGTACCTGGCCGGTCCACCGGTGTCCTGAGCCGCCCGGTGCGGCTCGGCCGGCCGCCGGTGACGACCGTGCGACACCGCTCGACGAGCCCCTCGGAGCCCCTCCGACCCCCTCGGACCGGTCGCGCCGACCACCTGAATCACGCCGATCCCATGCCGTCGCACGGCCCGTTGCGCACCGGCGCGACCACCCCGGCGCGGGTGGGACGACGCCCGCCGGGCGGGTTCCGGGGGGCCGGTGGGCGGGCACGGGGGCGCCGCCCCGTGCGCCCCTCCACGCCACCGGCGCACACCGGGCCGACCGGCGCCCCGGGGAGGCGATTGCTCCAGGAAATCCGACGGGGGGTGGCAGCACCCGTCCACCCGGACAGAGGCCGCAGGCCACCTCCACCCCTCAAAGCAAACAGAACACGTTCACATATGCGCATACATGCAACCTTCAACTCCCCCGGGACGTGCACCCGCACTCGGCAGGACCCTCCCCGCCCCCAGCCGTTCGAGGCCGGTCGCCACGGCGGGGCCGGCCGGCGCAACCCCCGGGACGAATCGCCCTCCACGCCACCGCCACCCCCACACCGCATGACCCCGCACTGGCCGATTCCCTCCCCCGGGGCCGACCGGATCGCGTGCTAGATTCCGACGCCGAAGCCGGCACGCTGGGGGTACTCATGCGACTTCATTGCCTCGTCTGCGCTGATCAAAGCCCTGCCACTCGACGAGAAGGCGCGAGGGGAACACCACTCGTGCATACGCCGCTCCACCATCTGACCGCCATGGAGCAACGGGTCTTCACCGCCCTGCGCGGCGGCCCCTCGACCGAGGACCTGGCGCTGCAGTTGCGCGTCACCCCCCGCACCGCGAAGTTCCACGTGACCAACCTGCGCGCCAAGCTGGGTGGGCTGAGCCGTCTGCAGCTGTGCCTGCTCGCGACCATGACCGGCATGCACATCCCCACCGTTTGCCCTTCCTGTGCCTGCACCTTCGCAAAGGCACCCGGGTTCACCGGAACCAGATAGCAAAGGTTCGAGCCACCGGACCGACCATCTCCGGCCAATCCAACTTTCCTTTCAACCTTTCCGCCGCAGACGCGCTCGGACTGGGGCGGAGGTCGTCTCCGGCACACGGAACGATCTGGTCGAGAAAGGAGGGCAGATGTCGGAGGAGCCGTCGAAGCGGTCGTGGTCCGCGCGCCGCGATCACGGGAGCACCGGCTTCGAGGAGTACGCGGCGGTCGGCCAACGCAGGCTCTACCGCACCGCCTACCTGCTCTGCGGGGACGTCGAGGCGGCCCGCGACCTGACCCAGACCGCGCTCGCCAAGCTGTTCCAGCACTGGCACAGGGCCAGCGCCGCGGACAACCTCGACGCCTATGCGAAGACCGTGCTGATCCGGACCTTCATCACCGAACGCCGCCGGTCCCTGCGGGACCTGCTCGCCCAGGTCCGCAGTGCGCCCCGGACCGAGGCCCAGGACGCCGTGCCCTCCGACCTCCGGGTCACGCTCCTGGCCCTGCTCGACGAGCTCCCGCCCCGGGCCAGGGCCATCGTCGTCCTGCGCTACTGGGAGGACCTCAGCGTCCAGAGCGTGGCCTCCCTGCTGCGCTGCAGCGAGTCCACGGTCAAGAGCCAGTGCTCGCGTTCCCTCGCCCGGCTGCGCGCCCAGCTGGGCGACGCCCACGTCTACACCGTCGGGAGCTGACCCCCACCATGCACCTCACCGATGCACCGGCGGACTCGCCCGAGGAGCGCGCCCTGCGGGGAGCCATGACCGAGGCGACCGACACGCTGCCGCCGCTGCCCGACCTCGTCCCCACCGCCGTGCGCCTCGGTCGTCGCCGCCGGGCCAGGGCGAGGGCCGCCAAGGCCAGCGGGGTCTTCGGCCTGGTCACGGCCGTCGCCCTGGGCCTGACCCTGCTGAACTCCTGGCGCGGCGACGAGCCGAACCTCCCTGCCGCACCCGTGGGGCCGACCGTGACCAGCACGGGACCGGGTCGGGAACCCGTCCACGTCGAGCCGAGGCCCGGGGAGACCTTCCCCCACGCCCGGCTCCCCGAGGAACAGCGGGCGCGCCTCGACGCCTTCCAGCAGCAGGCGGCCGTCGTCCTGGACGAGCTGCTGCCGGCCGCCGTGGGCACGATCCGCCCGCTCGACAACGACGTCCGCTTCTACCGGGGGGAGCCCGGGGGCCTGCCGTACTCCGTGCAGTTCTCCGTGCGTCCGGCCGCCGACGGGGACCCCGATCGTTGTCGCGGCGAAGCGGAGAAGCAGGTGAGCTGCCGACCCGTGGAGCTGGTCGACGGCACCTCGGCCCGGGTGACGCTCGCGCCGTCGAACGCGCACGGGGCGCTGGAGATCTCCCTGGCCTTCCGCCACGGGGGGAGCGACGTGCTGCTCTCCGTGACGCCGGACGCCGCGGCGACCGCGGCGGCACCCGTGTCCCCCACCGAACTGGTGGGCGCGGCGGACGACGACCGGTTCATGGAGCTCGTGCGGTACGCGGACGAGCACCCGATCCTCGGGAAGTACGGGTACGGGGCCTCCTGATCGAGGGCGCGCGGGTGGAGTGTGCCCCCCGTCGGCACGCCCGTCGCCGGTCCCGTCCTATCGGGCCCGGAAGACCAGACGGCCCCCGATGACGGTGGCGACGCAGGTGCGGGCGCCGAGGCGGACCAGGGCCGCCCGGTCGGGCACGTCGAAGACGGCGAAGCGGGCGGGACCCCCGACCGTCGGGCCGGGGAGCAGGACCAGCGGCACCGGGGAGAGGGACGGGGCGCCCGGGAGCCGGTCCGGGCGGCGGCCGACGGCGAGGCCGGCCCGGCGCACGGCGTCCAGGGCGGCCCGCTCGCGCAGTTCGCCCGCGACGGCGACCGTCCCGTGCGCGAGGAGGCGCTGCACACCGCGCCGGGCGGAGGCGCCGCGGCGGGCGGGGTCGGCGCGGAAGACCTCCCGCGCCCGCTCCCCGGTGATCGGCTCCGTGCCGAACTCGGCGGCCTCCCGGGGATCCGGGTGGTAGGTGGCCTCGAGGAGCTCGGGAGCGAACGGGTTGAGCAGCCCGGCCGTGAGGATGCCCGGCCACCGGCGCACCCGTGCCCCGGGGTGGGCGGCGGCCAGCTCCTCGTACGGCCCGACGGCGGCGATGACGGCGCCGTCGATCAGGACGGCGGTCCCGGGAGTGGACTCGGCGACGTGGATCGTGAGCACGGCGTCGTCAGTTCGCGTCGAGGAGCTTCAGCTCGGGGTGGGCGGTTCCGCCCTCGATCGCGACGGACGAGATGTGCGAGGCGACGCGCTCGTCGACCGGGTCGTTCGCCGGGTCCTCGTGGACGACCAGGTGCTCGTAGGTGGTCGCGCGCTGCGCCGGGACCCGTCCCGCCTTGCGGATCAGGTCGATGATCTCCAGGCGGTTGGAGCGGTGCTTGGCGCCGGCGGAGGAGACCACGTTCTCCTCCAGCATGATGGAGCCGAGGTCGTCGGCGCCGTAGTGCAGGGACAGCTGGCCGACCTCCTTGCCGGTGGTCAGCCAGGAGCCCTGGATGTGGGCGACGTTGTCCAGGAAGAGCCGGGCGATGGCGATCATGCGCAGGTACTCGAAGAGGGTGGCCTGCGTGCGGCCCTTGAGGTGGTTGTTCTCGGGCTGGTAGGTGTACGGGATGAAGGCCCGGAAGCCACCCGTCCGGTCCTGCACCTCGCGAATCATGCGGAGGTGCTCGATCCGCTCGGCATTGGTCTCACCGGTGCCCATCAGCATGGTGGAGGTGGACTCGACACCCAGCTCGTGGGCGATCTCCATGATCTCCAGCCAGCGCTCGCCGGACTCCTTCAGGGGCGCGATCGCCTTGCGGGGGCGCGCCGGGAGGAGTTCCGCACCGGCGCCGGCGAAGGAGTCGAGGCCGGCGGCGTGGATGCGGGTGATCGCCTCCTCGACGGAGACGCCGGAGATGCGGGCCATGTGCTCGACCTCGGAGGCGCCGAGGGAGTGGATGACCAGCTGCGGGAAGTCCTTCTTGATGGCGGCGAAGTGCTCCTCGTAGTACTCGACGCCGTAGTCGGGGTGGTGGCCGCCCTGGAACATGATCTGGGTGCCGCCGAGCTCCACGGTCTCCGCGCAGCGGCGCAGGATGTCGTCGAGGCTCCGGGTCCAGCCCTTCTTCGTGTCCTTCGGGGCGGCGTAGAACGCACAGAACTTGCACGCCGTCACGCAGACGTTCGTGTAGTTGATGTTCCGCTCGATGATGTACGTCGCGATGTGCTCGGTCCCCGCGTACCGGCGACGGCGCACCGCGTCGGCGGCGGCGCCCAGCGCGTGCAGGGGCGCCGAGCGGTAGAGGTCGAGCGCCTCCTCGGGGGTGATCCGTCCGCCCGCGGCGGCGCGGTCGAGAACGGCTGCGACATCAAGAGACGTGAGTTCGGCCTTCTCGGTCACCGGATGCGTCCCTTTCGGAGGGGTGTAAGACAGACCGAACCAGCGTACGCCAGCGCTCTTCGCGACTTCCGCAGGGTGTCGGCCCGGGCCCGGGGAGTACGTGGGGAGGGTGAGCGGGAAGCGTTCGCCCGGCGAATGTCCGATGAATTGCTGGTTGGCTCAATAGTGCCCCTCGGGAGCACCCCGCATTCACCGGGGCGCCCGGAAAGGCGTCCCCGGAACGTCCCCCTGCATTTCCTTTTGTGCGTCTTTCCCCGCGGCGCCGACTATCGGATCGCAGCCGGCAGGAGTTCCACCCCCACGTCCGCCGGGAAGCCGGTCGTGGGACCGGTGCGACGGGCGAACTCCCTTACCCCCGCGAGCTGATCGGGGCCGAAACGGAAGTCGAGCGTGCGGAAGTAGCGCTCCAGGAGTTCGGCGTCGAAGGTCTCCCAGCGGGCGGCCTGTTCGGCGACCTTGGCGACTTCCTCGAGGGAGAGGTCGCGGGAGGCCAGGAACGCCTGGTGCACCTCGTGGACGGTTTCCGGCTCGCGCGCCAGGTAGTCCTTGCGCGCCGCCCACACGGCGAAGACGAACGGCAGGCCCGTCCACTCCTTCCACATCAGCCCCAGGTCGTGGACCTGCAGCCCCAGCCGGGGGGCGTCGTGCAGGGAGGCCCGGAGCGCGGCGTCGCCGATCAGGACGGCGGCCTCCGCCTCCTGCATCATCAGGCCCAGGTCAGGGGGGCAGGTGTAGTAGTCGGGTGCCACCCCGTAACGCTCGGCGAGGAGCAGCTGGGCGAGGCGCACCGAGGTGCGGGAAGTGGAGCCGAGGGCCACGCGTGCGCCGTCGAGCTCCTCCAGGGGGCGCTGGGAGACGATCACGCAGGACATGACGGGGCCGTCGCAGCCGACGGCGATGTCCGGCAGGGCGACCAGGTCATCGGCGTTGCGGAGGTACTCGACGAGGGTGATGGGCCCGATGTCGAGATCGCCCCGGACGAGTCGCTCGCTGAGCTTCTCCGGGGTGTCCTTGGTGAGCTCGAGATCGAGGAGCGTCCCGGTCCTCGCCAGCCCCCAGTAGAGGGGGAGGCAGTTCAGGAACTGGATGTGCCCGACGCGGGGCCGGCTGCGCTGCTGGTCGTCGGTTGCTTTGTCCACATCGCGAGGCTAGACCCGTCTCACGGGGTGGGCATCGGCGGGGCGGACGCGTCAGCGCACGGAACGGAATCAAACGTGCGAGTGAAGTGATCTTTCCCTCTACCGCCACGAGCATCCTGCGTGCTACGCTCAACGCAAGTTGCAGTTTGGTTTCCCTTGCAGTACAGAGCCTGCGGAGCATGTGACCCGCAGGCTTTTGTAGTTTTCAGACTTGTTTGCAGGTTCTGGAGCAGGGCAACCCTTTGGCCCAAGGAGGGCTTATGGCTACCGGAACCGTCAAGTGGTTCAACGCTGAAAAGGGCTTCGGCTTCATCGCCCAGGACGGCGGCGGCCCGGATGTCTTCGTCCACTACTCCGCGATCAACGCGAACGGCTTCCGTTCGCTCGAGGAGAACCAGCTCGTGACCTTCGACGTCACGCAGGGCCCGAAGGGCCCGCAGGCGGAGAACGTCACCCCGGCCTAAGTTGCCCGGGTCGGCGATCGCGCACGACTAGAGCAGTACCCAAGGAGCCCCGCTCCGTGCCTCGCGGCACGAGCG
>NZ_JBHYMF010000011.1:0-72242 GCF_042742855.1 Streptomyces sp. NPDC058877
CTGGTGAACGGCGAGAGCGAGACCACCGGCTGATCCCTGGCCCACTCCTGCGGCCCTCCCGACAGAGCATCCGGCACTGCCTCGCCGCCAGCCGCCCCAACCCCCACCACCCCGTCGAAACCGTCCTGGCCTGCGACTTCTGGCGTCGCCTCCACCAGACCCGCGCCACCGTCAGCCACTACCGACGACGCGGCGACTCGCTGCCCCGCCACCTAAAACCCTGGGCCGCCCACCGGCCGATCCCGCCGATCACCGACCCTCAAGATCTCCGGCTGTAGTACTGGTGTGTTGGGCTCGTATTTCGAGCTGCTTCTAGCCTCCCATCCACCACTGACAAACGAGACGGACTAATTCCGCTTACGCAGATACCCCCACACCCGACAAGGGCATGGGGGTATCGGTATGTCTGGGAGATCAGAGAGTCTTACGCCACTCCGCATCCGGAGACGTCAGGCGCTTTACGACGATGCGAGCCAGGAGACGAATAGCGGTCTCGTCTTCCTTCACCTGGTGGACATGCTCACGGTGCGCGTAGACATCCCTTCCCGGTCCGCTGCTCCCCGGCTCGTGCCACAGGAACACCGCGTCAGCTTCCTCCGTGATCACACCCTCGCAGCCACGGCAGTAGAAGAGCGCCTGGCTCACGCCTGCCCGCCCAGGTTCGCGGAGTCGGGACCACCCAGGTTCACGTAGTGGTCGGTGAGCGCCATGACGGACCGTGCGAGCCTCTGAGCCTGCCGGAGAGCCCACGGGGAATCAGCGGGCACGGAACGGGCCCTGAGATGCCGTGAGGCTTCCTCTACGCCCACCAGGGCGCACACACGGGGCATGTCTCCCTGGGGGTACCTGTCGGCTGCTGCGGTCACCTCAGGGATAGCCAGCATGAGCATTCCCCGGAGCGCCTGAGTGAGGCTGCTCAGCTCTTCCTGGGACAGGTTCTCCGAGTCCTTCCTGAGTGCTCTCAGGGCCGTCTGACGCATCGTCTGGACGTCGAGCGGGATCGTCTGCTCCGGGACCTGTTCCGCTGTGCCGTGCGCGGTAGCGTTCACGTGTCGACTCCTTGCAGTCGGCCAAGCTCCGGGGCCGTTCGCGCGGTCGCCGGAGCGCTTGACCTCTCATGCAATCGAGTTGGCGTGATCGCTTACAGGGACGCAACGTCCTAGTTCTGGTCGCTTAGCTGACGACTCCCAGGAACTCAGCCAACGACCGCAGCCCCGGAGGATGGTTGGGGAGCGACCACAGGTCACGGACGATCGCGACAGCCAACGTGTGGTGTTGCATCCACGTGGGCGCCACCTTCCGCAGGGACTCCAGAGTCTTGACCGCCCCGGCAGCATCCCCGGTGTCCGTATGGGCACGCGCCACGTCCAGGAGCAGCCACGTACGCCAGGACGGCGGAGTGTCCTTCCTCAGGCGCATTCCCTTGGCTAGAGCCAACGCGTCTTCCGGGTGGCCGTACTGGACAGCGAGACGTACACGCTCGATACGGACCGACGACGGACTGAACACGCTCACCATGCGGCTGTCTCCGCCCTCAGGGAGCTTGGAGACCCGTGCGGCTTCTTTCTCCGCCCGCTCCATGAGGTCCGCAGCGCGGTCATAGTCACCGCTCCTGGCTGCTGACGTAGCCGCGCTCATCGTCAGTCCGCCCCAGACCTTGAGCCCGTCTGCGGTCTCTGCGTTCCCTGCGCTCTTCATGTCGTCCGCAGCCCGTAGGGCGATAGCCAGGGCGTCTTCCAGGCGCCCCTGCCTCTGGTACGTCCACGCAGTGGAGTTCACGAGCATGGGCAGGAGCAGCGGGTTGGAGGACTGGGCAGCAGCGTCTATCGCCCGTTCAAGACTGATCAGCGCTAGGTCTGTCTTCCCCATGCGCACAGCTACGTGTCCGGCCAGTTGCAGAGCCTTGCCCAGAGCTGCGAACCCTTCCCCCTGCTGCTCCTTGTCGGCAGAGGCCGTGACAGAGCGAGCGTCCCCGATCAGAGAGGGCAGAGCATCCATCACAGAGTCGAACTCAGCAGCGTGATAGCGCGTCCACCCCTCTGCGATCTGCTCCCGCAGGGAGTCCATGGAGAAGTCAGAGGCCGGCGGTTGCGGCTCGGGTCCCCAGAGCGCGGGCATGATCGCCCGGCGCATCGCTACGAACTTAGGGCCGTCCGTCTCTCCCTTGGACGAGACCGCAGGAGGATCACCGAGGAGCGTCGTCAGCTCCACCCCAAGCCCGTTCGCCAGGGCGTGAAGCGTGGGCAGACGTGCGGAGTGCTTGCGCCGCTGCTCTAGCTGTCTGATCACGTCCACGGAGACGTTGGAGCGCTCTGACAGCTCTTCCTGTGTCAGTCCGGCCAGACGGCGCAGACGGCGCAGGGTCTTCCCCGGGTCTTCGGTCGTCACGCCGACACCGTACGCCGACTCCTCCCCCGCACATCAGGGTTCGGGGCTACTGCCCTACCCCCTGGGGGCGCAAGGCACCCGCGCGACTAGACCACCCCGAATTCAATTTTGATCGGTAAAGATGGGGGGTCTTTATTGTGAATCGAACCCACTTAAACAATAAAGCCCTGCATTTCTGCGAGGCTTTACCTTATACACCCCCTCCGTATCCCTCGAATAGCTTTACCATGCTATCGGGGACCGGCTCTTTAATGAACTCCCATGATTCGGGATTCGTCCAATGTCCCGGCACATTCTGACCCATCACGAGCTTATCCATTCCCCCTTCCTTACCCAGGCCCAATTCTTGCGCCATGGTCTTAATGTCTCCGAGGTCAATGACTGTGCCCAGCCCCGCATTCGGGATTGCGTCAGCCCATGCCCAGAGCTTTACACCATAGGTGCGCAGGAATTCCCTGCGGTCTTTCTGGTCTTTGCTTTTCCAGACTTCCCCGTACTTCTTACCCGTGGCCTTGATGGCAGGGTTAGCCCTCTCTGCTTCCTGCTTTTCCAGGAGAGCCACCTTTGCCGACAGGCTCTTGTGCATACGGTGATAGGACTCTTCCTGTCCCTCTCCGTCGTATACGCCTGCCAGGAAGTCACCTTCCAGCTTTTCCAGGCGCGCCTTAGCGGACTGGAGTTCCCGAGCCCGAGAGGGCCCTACGCCTGCCCTCTCGTACATGTCCCAGGTGCCGACGCTTCCCAGAACCTCCTGGTCAACCCACGTGTCGAGCACGTCAGCACGGACGTAGAGACCAGTGGAGCAGTTACCGCCCTTGAACTTGTTGGAGCAGCGGTAATACCTGTGTCCGGGTACCTTCGTTCCGTCTTTCCTGGTGTGTCCAGAACCCATGAGGGAAGTCACCGGAGAATCACATTCTCCGCATCGAGCAATTCCAGAAAGGAGACTCTTACCACCTGTGCGGCTTTCCGCTCCTTCCGCTTTAGGGGTGGGTTTAATCCGGTCCACCAAATCCGTCCACTCATCCATTGTCGCCAACGGCTTTTCCGGGAGGATGACCATTTCCCCATCATCATCCAGGATTGCTTCACCCTTATAGGTGTAGATCCCCGGAACCCAGGAAGACCGGATGAATTTATTGATGATGGTTGACTGCCACTGCGTCCCCTTGGTCTCCTCCCCCTTCACCTTTCGCAGGTGATCGCCCCAGGTGAGTACGCCACGGAAATTGAAGTCACGGGCGATACGGTGAGTGGACTGTCCCCCACGGACACGCCGGAAGATCTCTTCTACGTAGGGGTGGAAGTCCTGGTCAATCTCCAGAACCTTCCGCTTGCCACCCTCTACGGCCTTGATGCTGTAGCCGGTAGGCGGAGCGCCTGTCAGCCATGAACGGTTCTCCAGGCGGCTCTGTACGCCGTTGAGGATGCGTGCCTGGATCGTGTCCCACTCAGCCTCAGCGAACACGGCCGTCATCCGGGCCATCATCTTCCCCTGGGGGGTGGAGAGGTCGAACCCCTCTTCCACGCAGACGATGTACTTCCCGTGCTCCTGCGCCCACTCCAACAGTTCGTTGAAGTGCATGGAGCGACGGGTGAGTCGGTCCATCTTCGCCGCAATGATCACGTCGAACTCATCGGCTCGGGACGTGAGCCAGCATCCGAGCTTGGGGCGCTTGAAGGGGCTCATGGAGCCTGACACGTCGGTGTCCTCGGCCTCCCCGACCAGGACGCCGGACAGATGGGGAGAGCTGACGTGGTGGCGGATGACGCCACGCTGCCAGTCGATGGACGTGGAGCCGTCAGAGTCAGCAGACGGGCGGAGACAGGCTAGGTAG
Source organism: Streptomyces sp. NPDC058877 (assembly GCF_042742855.1). Lineage (NCBI taxonomy): Bacteria > Bacillati > Actinomycetota > Actinomycetes > Kitasatosporales > Streptomycetaceae > Streptomyces > Streptomyces sp. NPDC058877. The sequence continues at coordinate 4,227 of NZ_JBHYMF010000011.1, forward strand.
CGCAGACCAGGCGTCATGGCAGGAGCGTAGCGCTCTCTGTGTGCCTAGGTGACCCACTTGACCTTGCTGGTAGGCACCTTCGTCCTCGTCGCTGGGGATGGCAAACGGCGGGTCGGTCGACCCGCCGGCACCAGGCTAATGGTCAGGAGGCCGGAGACGGGCCGCCGCCGATGAGTTCCTCCGGCCTGGGAACTACCCTGGCGGGATGCGTAGTGAAACCCCCGCCGGACCGGTGGACGACGGCGCCCCCGGTGACGGCCTCGTGAAGGCCGGCGTGATCCTGTTCGCGATCGGTGCGGTCGCGACGCTGGTCACCGTGGCCCCGCTGTTCCTCGGGACGGACCCGTTCCCCACCCTCGCGTACACCGTGTCGATGCTGATGGGGGTGGGCTTCCTGGTGGCCGCCGCCGGGGTCCTGCGGTCGATCGCGGCCCAGCGCCGACAGGCCCGGCAGGGCGCGGCCGGGGCGGCTCAGCCGCGGTAGCCCTCCCACCACGGGCGGAAATCCGTCAGGTCGGGGAGGACCACGTCGGCGCCCGCCGCACGCAGTTCCTCCGCGGGACACGGGCCGGTCGCGACGGCCACCGAGAGGGCGCCCGCCGTGGCGGCGCCCCGGACGTCGCCGACGTGGTCGCCGACGTACACCCCGGCACCGTGTGCGCGCAGCGCCTCCGCCTTGCCCTCGGCCCACAGGCCGCCGACGACCGCGTCCGGCTCGATGCCGAGGTGCGCGAGGTGCAGTTCGGCGTGCGGACCGTTCTTCGCGGTGACCACGATCGTGCGCCCGCCGGCCTCGCGGACGGCCTCGATCGCGTCCCGGGCCCCGGGCATCGGCACGGTCGGTTCGATGGCGTACGAGGGGTAGAGCGCCCGGTAGCGGGCCACCATCTCCGTGATGTGCTCCGCGGGGAACCAGTGGGCCATCTCCTGCTCCAGGGGCGGGCCGAGACGGGTCACGACGAGGTCGGCGTCGATCGGCACGCCCGTCTCGGCGGAGAAGGCCACGAAGGCGGCCTTGATACCGGGGCGGGTGTCGAGCAGGGTCAGGTCGAGGTCGAAGCCGACGGTGGGGGAGTTCTTCGAGGTGGTCGCCATACGGCCATTCTGGTGAACCCGCGTCCCGGACCCGCGCCCCGGGTGCCGTCCCCGGGAGGAACTCCGGGGCGCGGGGCGGGCGCCGCGCCGGGTCGGCGGGCTCAGCGCCTGCGGGAGCGCCAGACCAGGAACAGGGCGGAGGCGATCGCCGCGCTCCGCAGGACCCACGGCCAGGTCTCGGAGATCGCCGCGCCCATCGCCTCGCCGCCCGGGCCCACCGGGGCGCCCCAGCGGCCCTCGACGCGACCCCACAACCAGGCCGCCCCGGTCGCCGCGGCCAGCCCGGGGATCACCAGGACCGCACCCTTGGCCTCGGCGGGGGTGAGCCGGCGGGAGGCGTAGGCGAGGAGCCAGCCCGCCGCCAGGGCGATCAGCGAGCCGAAGACGGCGCCGGCGAGGAGGAGCAGTGCGGCGAGGAGGACGAAGGGGTTCGTGAGGCGGGCCCGGCGGGGGGCCGCCGGTGCCTCCTCCGGCTCGGCGGCCGGGGGCGGGGCCTGCGGGGCCTTGCGGAGCCGGAGCACGCGGGCGAGGCGACGGCCCCTCCCCGCTGCGGGCTCCTCGGTCGCCCCGTCCCGGTCCTCCTCGGCAGCGGGGGGCGCGAACAGCTCGGGGCGTTCGACGCCGCCGACGAAACCGGGCACCCCGTCGGCGTCGGCGTCGGGATCCGCCAGCCACCAGTCCGCCGCGCGGTCCGATCCGGGGCGGGCGGGGCCGGAGCCCCGGTCGTCCCGGCCCGGGGCTGCCACGCCCGGGCCACCGTCGCCGGTGGTGCCCCGGCCGTCCGGGCCCCGCTCGTCCTGGGCCGGGATCACCGTCTTCGGCGCGCCGGGGGCCGGTCCGGCGGGCACGGGGCCGTCGGCCGCGGAGCGGGTTCCGCTCCCCCGGCCGCCCCCGCCGTCCTTCCCGCGCGGCTGCGGCACGCCGCCGCGCGGGGGTCCCGCCCGGTCCACGACCTCGTCGGGCGTGCCCAGGTCGCCGAGGATGCCCCGGACCGCCGCGGGGCTCTCCCCGCCGTGCGTGGCGCGCCGTCGGTCGATCTCGTTGCGGAGCCCGGACACCAGTTGCATCCGGTCGTTCGCCGGCAGGTGCCGTTGTTGTGCCAGATCGCCGACCCTGCTCAGGTAGTCGTAGACCAACTGGTCGCTCTCGATCCCCACGGTGCCCCTCCACGGCCGGTTCGCCCGGTACGGCCCGACGTTAGCGCCTGTGCAGCGGTTAACGTGGTCCGGATGGGGATCGGTGAGCTCGACCGGGAGGCGCACGTGCCCGAGGAAACCGGCGCCGGCACGGCGCCCCGCACGCTTGCGGAGGCGCTGCGCGCCCGGGGCGACGAGGGACTCTCCGCGCTGCTGCGGGCCCGCCCCGATCTGCTGAACCCGGTTCCGAACGACCTGACGCAGTTGGCGACCCGTGCCGGCACCCGGGGCTCGGTGGTGCGGGCCCTGGAGCGGCTCGACCGGTTCGCCCTCCAAACGGCCGAAGCGCTGGCGGTGGCACCGGACCCGGTCCCGTACCCCGTGCTCCTGGCGCTGTTCACCGGCGCGGAGGGTGATCCGGAGATCGAGGCGGCGCTGCCGGGTGCGGTGGCGCTGCTGCGCGAGCAGGCCCTGGTGTGGGGCGAGGACGACCGGCTGCGGCTGGTGCGGACCGCGCGGGAGCTGCTCGCGCCCTCGGCGCAGCACCCCTCGCCGACCGGGCTCGGGCCGACGGTGGCGGAGGCGACGGCGGGGATGTCGCCGGGCCGGGTGCAGGAGATCCTCGCGACGGCCGGGCTGGCGGCGACGCACGATCCGGTGTCGGCGGTGGCGGCGTTGACTGAGTTGTTCACGGACCGGTCCCGGATGGGTGCGCTGCTCGACGGGGCGCCCCCGGAGGCGCTGGCGGTGTTGGACCGGCTGGTGTGGGGTCCGCCGTACGGCGAGGTGACGGCGAACCCGGCGCCGCCGGTGGGCTGGCTGCGCGACCGGGGGCTGTTGCTTCCGGTGTCGCCGCGGACGATGGTGCTGCCGCGCGAGGTGGCCCTGCACCTGCGGGGCGGCCGGGCGCACCGGACGCCGGAACCGGTGGCGCCCCCGGTGGGGGCGGCGCGCGACTACCGTCCCCAGGTGGTGGACGCGGCAGCCGCCGGGCAGGCGCACGCGGCGCTCGCGGCGGTCGAGGAGCTGCTGAAGTCCTGGGAGCAGGGCGGCCCGCAGGTGCTGCGGGCGGGCGGGATGTCGGTGCGGGACCTCAAGCGGACCGCGGCGGCCCTGGACGTGACGGAGCAGCTCGCCGCGTTCTGGCTGGAGCTGTGCTTCGGGGCGGGGCTGCTCGCCTCGGACGGCGAGGCCGACGAGCGGTACGCGCCGACGCCGGCCTACGACGACTGGCTGGACCTGCCGCCGGCCGAGCGCTGGGCCCGACTCGTCTCGTCCTGGCTCGTCGCGACCCGTACGGCGGGTCTGGTCGGCGGGCAGGACGCGAAGGGGCGCACCTTGGCCGCGCTCGGTCCGGACCTGGACCGTGCGCCGGCGCCGGAGGTCCGCCACCGGGTCCTCGAACTGCTCGCGACCCTGCCGCCAGGCGCCGCGGTCGACCCCGAGACCTTGTTCGCCCGGCTCCGTTGGGAGCGGCCGCTGCGGGGTGCCGCTGCGGGAGGGCCGCCGCGGCCGGTGGGCGGCGCGGGTGCGGGCGGGTCCGGCGGCGGGGCGCGCGGGGCGGTGGCCGGTGCGGGTCCGGACGGAGCGGTCGGTTCCGACGGCTCCGGGCCCGGGGCGCCGGACGACCTGCGGTCCCGGCTCGCGCGCTGGACGCTCGCCGAGGCCGAGCTGCTCGGGCTCACCGGTCGGGGCGCCCTGGCCGCCCCCGCCCGGGCGCTGCTGAACCTGCCGCTCGCGGAGGCCGCGCCCGCCGGTGACCACGGCGGTGGGGTGGAGCTGTCGGTGGCCGCCGGGCGGGCGGCGACGCTGCTCGCGCCCTTGCTCCCCGAGGCGGTCGACCACGTCCTGCTCCAGGCCGATCTGACGGCCGTCGCGCCGGGACCGCTGCAGCGGCCGCTCGCGGACGCGCTCGCGGTCCTTGCGGACGTGGAATCGAAGGGTGGTGCGACGGTCTACCGGTTCACGCCCGGTTCCGTGCGCCGGGCGCTGGACTCCGGGCGGTCGGCGTCCGAGCTGCGCGACTTCCTCACCGCGCACTCCCGCACGCCGTTGCCGCAGCCGCTGGCGTACTTGATCGACGACGTGGCGAGGCGCCACGGCCATCTGCGGATCGGTGCGGCCTCGGCCTACGTGCGCTGTGACGACGACGCGGTCCTCGGGGAGATCCTGGCGGACCGGCGCTCCACCGCCCTGGGTCTGCGCCGGCTGGCGCCGACGGTGCTGGCCGCGCAGACAGACCCGACGTCGCTGCTGGAGGGGTTGCGGGCGATGGGGTACGCACCGGCCGCCGAGTCCGCCGAGGGCGACGTCCTGATCACCCGTGCCGATGCGTACCGCACGCCGGCCCGGAGGGTCCCGGTGCCGGTCACCGACGGGCCGCCGGCGCCCGATGCGACCTTGCTCGGCGCGGCGGTGAAGGCGATCCGGGCGGGCGACCGGGCGGCGACGGCGGTCAAGAAGGAGCCCGCGGCCCCGGTGGCGGCGGGTGACCTCCCCCGGACCTCCGCGGCCGAGACCCTGGCCACCGTGCAGGCCGCCGCGCTGACCGGTTCGGCGGTGTGGATCGGCTACGTCAACGCGGAGGGTGCGGCGAGCCAGCGGGTGATCGCCCCGGTCCGCGTGGAGGGCGGTTTCGTGACGGGTTACGACCACACGGCGGACGGGATGCGCACGTACCCGCTGCACCGGATCACCGGGGTGGCGGAGCTGGCGGACGACCAGGTGTGAGGGCCGTCCGGGGCCCGCGCCTCCGGGCCGGGCGCCCGGGGAGCGGCCATGCGGCACACTGGAGGATTGGCCGTTACGGGAACGGCCGGGCGCCGGAAGGACCTGATCGCACGTGAATGGGCCACTCATCGTCCAGAGTGACAAAACGCTTCTCCTGGAAGTCGACCACGAGCTCGCCGAGGCGTGCCGGCGGGCCATCGCACCGTTCGCGGAGTTGGAGCGGGCGCCGGAGCACATCCACACGTACCGGGTGACGCCGCTCGGGCTGTGGAACGCGCGGGCCGCCGGGCACGACGCCGAGCAGGTGGTGGACGCGCTGGTCGAGTACTCGCGGTATCCCGTGCCGCACGCACTGCTCGTGGACGTCGCGGAGACCATGGCGCGGTACGGGCGGCTCACGCTGTCCAAGCACCCCGTGCACGGGCTGGTGCTGACCACCACCGACCGGCCGGTGCTGGAGGAGATCCTCCGCTCGAAGAAGGTGCAGCCGCTGGTGGGGGCGCGGATCGATGCGGACACCGTGGCGGTGCACCCCTCCGAGCGCGGGCAGATCAAGCAGACGCTGCTGAAGCTGGGCTGGCCGGCGGAGGACCTCGCGGGGTACGTGGACGGGGAGGCGCACCGGATCGACCTCGCGGAGGACGGCTGGAGCCTGCGGCCGTACCAGAAGCAGGCCGTCGACGGCTTCTGGCACGGCGGTTCCGGCGTCGTGGTGCTGCCGTGCGGGGCGGGGAAGACGCTGGTCGGCGCCGGTGCGATGGCGCAGGCGAAGGCGACGACGCTGATCCTGGTGACGAACACGGTCTCGGCCCGGCAGTGGAAGCACGAGCTGGTGAAGCGGACCTCGCTGACGGAGGACGAGATCGGCGAGTACTCCGGGGCGCGGAAGGAGATCCGGCCGGTCACGATCGCCACGTACCAGGTGCTGACGACCCGGCGGAAGGGCGTCTATCCGCACCTGGAGCTGTTCGACTCCCGTGACTGGGGTCTGATCGTGTACGACGAGGTGCACCTGCTGCCGGCGCCGGTCTTCAAGTTCACCGCCGACCTGCAGGCCCGGCGGCGGCTCGGGCTGACCGCGACCCTGGTGCGGGAGGACGGCCGGGAGTCGGACGTGTTCTCGCTGATCGGGCCGAAGCGGTTCGACGCGCCGTGGAAGGAGATCGAGGCTCAGGGGTACATCGCGCCCGCCGACTGCGTCGAGGTGCGGGTGAACCTGACCGACTCGGAGCGGCTGGCCTACGCGACGGCGGAGGCGGAGGAGAAGTACCGCTTCTGTGCGACGACGGCGACGAAGCGGCGGGTGACCGAGGCTCTGGTGAAGAAGTTCGCCGGACAGCAGATCCTGGTCATCGGCCAGTACATCGACCAGTTGGACGAGCTGGGCGAGCACCTCGACGCACCGGTCATCAAGGGCGAGACGTCGAACGCCCAGCGGGAGAAGCTCTTCGACGCGTTCCGCAACGGCGAGATCAACGTCCTGGTGGTGTCGAAGGTCGCGAACTTCTCGATCGACCTGCCGGAGGCGACGGTCGCGATCCAGGTTTCGGGCACCTTCGGTTCGCGGCAGGAGGAGGCGCAGCGGCTCGGTCGGGTGCTGCGTCCGAAGGCGGACGGCCACCAGGCGCACTTCTACTCGGTGGTGGCGCGGGACACGATCGACCAGGACTTCGCGGCGCACCGCCAGCGGTTCCTGGCGGAGCAGGGCTATGCCTATCGGATCGTGGACGCGGACGAACTGCTGGGGTCCTGAGCGTCAGGACCGCGCGGCCGGGAGGCGTCCCGGGGCCGGGAGGTGCGCGGGGCGGGGGTCCTTGACGCCCACCCCGGCCGGGCCGTGGTCGCCGAGGAGGAGGACGCCGGCGGCCGCGCCGCCGAAGGCGCGTATCGCCCGGAGCGCGAGGGCGGTGCGGCGGAGGCGGGGGGCGGTGGTCGCGAGGGGGAAGGTCGTCGTGGTCATGTCTCCATGATGGAATTCGGACATTCGTTACACATCGCCCCAGGGGTGGAGTCGGGGTCCCCCTCGCGTCGGACCCGACCCCCTAGGGGGAAAGCCGTTCGCCGGGACGGCCGCCCGGAGCTAGACTTGCCGGCTCCCCCGCCTCCCGTCCGTGGAGCGCCGCCGCCCGGTCGGAAACCGGCGGCCACCTCGTCGTGTCCGCGTATCCACCTGCCCGGAGGCTCCACCGTGTCCCCATCCGACCCGCTCGCGCGCGAACGCGCCCATCTGACCTCCTCCCGCGCGGCGCTGCGCGCGATGCGGGAGGACGTCGAGGCGCTCGACCTCCGGGACGTCACCGCGAACTGGGTCAACTCCCTGGTGCTCGGGCGGCAGATCGAGGACCGGATCAAGGCGCTGGCCGACCTCGCCGACACCCCGCTCTTCTTCGGGCGGCTCGACTACCTGCCGACCGCCCGGGAGGGACAGCGCTTCTACATCGGGCGGCGGCACGTGCACGACGTCCAGGGCGACCCGATGGTGATCGACTGGCGGGCACCGGTGTCCCAGCCGTACTACCAGGCGTCGAAGAAGGACCCGCAGGACATCGGCCTGCGGCGCCGCTTCGGCTACACGGGCGGCGACCTCACCGCGTACGAGGACGAGCGCCTGTCCGACCCGGACGAGCTGGAGCGGACCAGCCGGCTGCTCCAGGCGGAGATCGAGCGCCCCCGCGTCGGCCCGATGCGGGACATCGTGGCGACGATCCAACCGGAGCAGGACGGGATCGTCCGCTCCGACCTGTCGGGGACGGTGTGCGTGCAGGGAGGGCCGGGCACCGGGAAGACGGCCGTGGGCCTGCACCGCGTCGCGTACCTGCTGTACGCGCACCGGGAGCGGCTCGCCCGCACCGGGACCCTGGTCATCGGACCGAACCGCTCCTTCCTCCACTACATCGAGCAGGTGCTGCCCGCGCTCGGCGAGCTGGAGGTGCAGCAGGCGACGGTCGACGACCTCGTCGCGCACGTGGAGGTGCGGGGCACGGACGGGGCGGCGACGGCGGTCGTCAAGGGCGACGCCCGGATGGCGGAGCTGCTGCGACGGGCGGTCCGCTCGCACGTGAAGCTGCCGACGGAGTCCCTGACGGTGGTGCGCGGCTCACGGCGCTGGCGGGTGCCCGCCCATGAACTGGAGGAGATCGTCAGGGAGTTGCTGGACCGGGACATCCGGTACGGCGCTGCCCACGAAGCCCTTCCCCAGCGCATCGCGCACGCCGTCCTGGTGCGGATGGAGGCGGCGGGCGAGGCCCCTGACGACCGGGTGCAGAACGCGGTCGCGCGGAACGCGGCGGTGAAGGCCCTGGTGAAGGAGTGCTGGCCGCCCGTCGATCCCGCGAAGCTGGTGCTGCGGCTGCTGGGTGACGCCGACTTCCTCGCGGAACAGGCCGAGGGGCTGCTCACCGAGGACGAACAGAAGCTGTTGCTGTGGGCGAAGCCGGCCCGGAGCGTGCGGAGCGCGAAGTGGTCGGCGGCGGACGCCGTCCTCGTCGACGAGGCGAAGGACCTGGTGGAGCGGACGCACTCGCTCGGGCACGTGGTGCTCGACGAGGCGCAGGACCTGTCCCCGATGCAGTACCGGGCGGTGGGCCGTCGCTGCACGACGGGTTCGGCGACCGTCCTGGGGGACCTGGCACAGGGCACGACGCCCTGGGCGACCGAGAGTTGGGCACGGGCCCTCGACCACCTGGGGAAGCCGGGAGCGCTGGTGGAGGAGCTGACCGCCGGCTTCCGCGTGCCGCGCGAGGTGATCGCGTACGCCTCGCGGCTGCTTCCGCACATGTCGCCGGGGCTCGCCCCGGTGGAGTCCGTGCGGGAGAACCCGGGCTCCCTGGAGGTCCGCCCCAGCGAAGCCCTGGACGAGGACGTGGTCGCGGCCTGCGTCGCCGCACTGGCGCACGAGGGCTCGATCGGCCTGATCGCCGCCGACGCCCGGATCGCGCCGCTCGCGGAGGCGCTGACGGCGGCCGGCCTGGCGCACCTCTCCCCCGGCGAGGAGACCACGGCCGAGTCCCGGCTCACCCTGGTCCCGGCCTCGCTAGCGAAGGGCCTGGAGTACGACTACGTGGTCCTGGACGAGCCGGCAGCGGTCGTCGACGGCGAGCCGGACGAGCGGACCGGCCTGCGACGGCTCTACGTGGCGCTGACCCGTGCCGTGTCGGGCCTCACGATCGTCCATGCGGCGCCGCTCCCGGCCCCGCTGGGTGCGGCATGAGCACCGTCGGCGCACCGCACCGCACCGCACCGCACCGCACCGCGCCGGACCGCACCGCGCCGGACCGCGGGTGGGTGACCCGGCGCGGGCCGGCGTCGCGGACCGCGCGGGGGCCGGTCGGGACCTCCGTCGGGCGCCCTAGTCGAGACCGCCGGGGACCTGCCCACCGGCCGTCCGGCGGGCGAACTCGGGGAGCGCCTGTGACCAGGTGCGGCGGGCGACGGCGGCCAGCACGGGGTTCTTCCCCCGGTAGTGGTGCTCGGTCATGACGCCCCAGCACAGGGCCCAGCCCCGGCCGCGCGCCCAGGTGGCGTCGTCGACCCGCGCGGCCTCGCGGAAGAGGGGTCTGGTGTCCGGGGTGAGGAGCGACCAGGCGGGCATCATGTCGCAGGCCGGATCGCCGGTGCCGAGGCAGCCGAAGTCGATGACGGAGTGCAGGCGGCCGTCACGGGTGAGGAGGTTTCCGGGGAGCAGGTCGCCGTGGATCCAGACGGGCGGGCCGTCCCACTGGGGGAGCCGGAGCACCGATTCCCAGGCGTCCGTGGTCCGGGCGGGGTCGAGCGTGCCGTCGGCGCCGAGGGCACGGATCGCCGCGGGCATGCCGCCCTCCTCCCACTCGGTGACCGGCCCGCCCCGGGAGGAGTCGGGGCCGCCGCTGGCGTCGATGCCGCGCAGGGAGTGCACGAACCTCCCCAACTCCCCTGCGGCGCCAGTGAGATCGGCGATCGGGGCGCGATGGGCGTCGGCCCCGTCCAGCCAGCGGAACACCGACCACGCCCGCTCGTAGCCCGCCCCCGGCACGCCGTGGCCGACGGGCGCGGGCACGGGGAGGGGCAGGTGCGGGGCGAGGTGGGGCAGCCAGCGCTGTTCCTTCTCGGCCTGGTCCGCCGCCCACTCGGCCTTGGGCAGCCGGACGGCGTACTCCTCGCCGAGCCGGAACATGGCGTTGTCGGTGCCGGCGGAGTCCACCGCCCGGACGGGGAGCCCCGCCCAGTGGGGGAACTGTGCGGCGATCAGTCGTGCGACGAGCGCGGCGTCGACGGCGGGAGTCGGCATGCGCGGGAGGCTAGCCGTCGCCTCCTCTTGGGGGCCACGGGTTTTCGGAGCGGGGCGGGCGCTCGGGCGGGAGCCCGGGGGGCCGCCCCGGTGGGGAACGCCGGGCGGGTGCCCGTGAGCGGGGCGCCGGCGTCCGCTCCGGCAGGGGCGCCGGCGTCCGCCCTGTCGGCGGGTGGCACGGCGGCCGCTCCCCCGTACGGGCGTCCCGCCGTCCGGGCCTACGGCGCGTCCAGCGCCTCACGCCAGGTGCGGACCGCTTCCGCGGAGACCGGGGCGGCCCAGCCCCGGGGGCGGGCCGCGCCACCGATGTGGAAGGCGGTGAGGCCGTCCGCGCGGAGGGTCGGCAGGTGGTCGAGGCGGAGGCCGCCGCCCACCAGGATCTGGGGCTCGTACCCCGGCTCGCCCGCGCGGGCGGCCTCGGCCTTCAGGGTGTGGAGGCCGTCGTCGACGCCGGTGGCGGCACCGGCCGTCAGATAGGTGTCGAGGCCGGGGAGGTCGGCGAGCGCCTTGCGGAGCCCGTCGCGGTCGGCGGCCCGGTCGATCGCCCGGTGGAAGGTCCAGCGGCAGCCGTCGAGGACGGCGACCAGGCGCTCCACCGCGACCAGGTCCGGCTCGCCGTCGGGGGTGAGGAAGCCGAGGACGAACTCGTCGGCGCCGGCCGCGCGGAGCTCCGAGGCGCGCGCCACCAGGGCGTCGACGTCACCGGGGGCGAAGCCGTCGCCGAGGCGGAGCATCACGCGCAGCGGGATGTCGACGGCGGCCCGGACGGCGGTGAAGGACGCCGTGGACGGGGTGAGCCCGTCCGCCGCCATGTCGGTGACGAGTTCGAGGCGGTCGGCGCCACCGGTCTGGGCAGCGACCGCGTCTTCCTCGTCGAGGGCGATCACCTCAAGGACTGCACGGTTGCTCATCGAGCCCATTCCTCCATGAATGACGGCTACAGGTCTAGTCCAATGAACAGATTAGCCGTGCGCGTGCCCCGCCGCACCGTGCGTGGCCCCGGGCGTGGCGACCGGCGCCCGATCGGATGCGCCCGCCGTGACCGTGAAGGCGGCCGTGTGGACCTCGCCCCCGTGCTGGAAGTCGAGGAACAGCCGGTACGTGCCCGCACTGGGCGCCGTCGCGGTGAAGGAGACGTCCGGGCCGGGGCCGCCCTCGTTGGGGTGCACGTGGAGATAGGCCAGGTCGCCGTCCCGGAGGGCGACGAGGTGTCCGTACGCGCCGAGGTAGGGCTCCAGGTCGGTGACCGGCTCACCCCCCTTGGTGACGGTGAGCTTCAGCTCGCCCGCCCTGCCGGGGTCGAGCGTGCCGCCCAGCCGGACCTGGTAGCCGTCGACCGTCGCGGTCGGGGCGACGGGGGGCAGCGGCTTCGGGGCGTACGCGCCCGGCACCGCGAGGTCCGCACCGAGGGTGACCCCCTGCGCGCCGGGGGCGGCGGGCTTGAAGTCGGCGAAGGCCTTGTAGCCGCCGGCGGCCGGCAGGTCGGCGTCCACCGACCAGGTGCCGTCGGGGGCCTTCACCGGGTGCAGGTGGCGGAAGGTGGTGAGGTCGCGCGAGGCGACGATGAAGTGGAGTTCCTTGCCGTGCTCGGTGGCGAAGGCGGTGACCTTCTTGCCGGCCGTGTCCTTGATGGAGAAGCTCAGGGTGCTCCGGCCGGGGGCGGGGGTGGGGGTGTCCAGGGCCAGGGTGTAGCCGGCTTCCGAGACCTGGAGGCCGCCCGGCAGGGCCTCGGCGGCCCCCGCACCCTCCTCTCCGTGCCCCGCATGGCCGTCCGCCGCCGTCTCCCGCGGCGCAGGCGCCGCGTGTTCGCCGTGCTCGGCCTTCTCCGGCTCCGCGACGGGGCCGACGCCCTTGCCGACCCCGTACGCGGTCCCGAAGGTCGCGGCGAGCGCGGCGGCAAAGGCAGTGATCTTCACTCCGGTGTTCATGACTGCTCTCCCGTACGTGGGTGACATGGGCATCCGGTCGCCCGATGCACTTCACCATACCCCTGGGGGGTATCAAAGTCACGCCGGACCACGCTTGCATCGGATACCACCGGGGGGTATACATGGACTCACGACAAGATACCCCCCAAGGGTATGATTGAAGTGGATCCGATCGAGGAGGAAGCCATGGGCTCCTGCTGCACCCCCGACAACAGCTGCTCGACCACCGGCGGCGAGGCGACCGCCACCGCGGTCGCCGAGGGCACCGTCACCGTCTACGCCGTCTCCGGCATGACGTGCGGCCACTGCAAGAGCGCGATCACCCAGTCCGTCAGCGCCCTGGACGGCGTCATCTCCGTCGACGTCGACGTCGCCGGCGGCCTGGTGACCGTGACCACCGGCGGGGCACCCGACGACGCCGCGATCACCGCGGCCGTCGACGACGCGGGCTACGAGCTGACCGGCCGGGCCTGATCCGCCACCGGGCCGACCGGCGCCCCCACCGGCGCCCCACGGTCCGCCCGGCAGGCGGTCACCGCCCGCACCACCCCGGCCGCCGGGGTCCGCCCACCACGCCCGGGCCCCGGCCCCCGAACCCCGATCCACGAGGAGCAGACCTCATGACAACGACGACACCCGGCACGGCTCAGGTCGAGCTCGCCATCGGCGGCATGACCTGCGCCTCGTGCGCGGCCCGCATCGAGAAGAAGCTCAACCGGATGGACGGGGTCGAGGCCACCGTCAACTACGCCACCGAAAAGGCGAAGGTCACCTTCGACGCCGACGTCGACGTCGCCGACCTCATCGCCACCGTCGAGGCCACCGGCTACACCGCCGCCGAACCCGAGCCCGAGCGCCCGGCCCACGACGGCGGCGCGGACGGCCCCTCCGACGAGGAGAAGGCCGACGCGGAACTGCGACCGCTGAAGCAGCGCCTGGTCACCGCCGTCTCGCTCGCCGTGCCCGTGATCGCGATGGCCATGATCCCCGCGCTCCAGTTCGAGTACTGGCAGTGGCTGAGCCTCACCCTGGCCGCACCGGTGGTCACCTACGCCGCCTGGCCCTTCCACAAGGCCGCCTGGACCAACGCCAAGCACGGCGCGGCCACCATGGACACCCTGATCTCGGTCGGCACCACCGCCGCGTTCCTGTGGTCGCTGTGGGCGCTGTTCTTCGGCACCGCCGGCACGCCGGGCATGACGCACCCCTTCGAGTTCACGATCGCCCGCACCGACGGCGCCGGGAACATCTACCTGGAGGCCGCGGCCGGCGTCACCGCCTTCATCCTGGCCGGCCGGTACTTCGAGGCCCGCTCGAAGCGCAAGGCCGGCGCGGCGCTCAAGGCGCTGATGCAGCTGGGCGCCAAGGAAGTGACCGTCCTCAAGAACGGCCGGGAGGTCACCGTCCCCACCGCCGAACTCCAGGTCGGGATGCGCTTCCTGGTCCGGCCCGGCGAGAAGATCGCCACCGACGGCACCGTGGTCGAGGGCTCCTCCGCCGTCGACGCCTCCATGCTCACCGGCGAGTCCGTGCCCGTCGAGGTCGGCGTCGGGGACTCCGTGACCGGCGCCACCCTGAACGCCGGCGGTCGTCTGGTCGTCGAGGCCACCCGTGTCGGCGCCGACACCCAACTCGCCCGGATGGCGAAGCTGGTGGAGGACGCGCAGAACGGCAAGGCCGCCGCCCAGCGCCTCGCCGACAAGATCTCGGCCGTCTTCGTGCCGGTCGTCATCGCCCTCTCGCTCGGCACCCTCGGCTTCTGGCTCGGCACCGGGCAGGGCCTCACCGCCGCCTTCACCGCCGCCGTCGCCGTCCTGATCATCGCCTGCCCCTGCGCCCTCGGCCTCGCCACCCCGACCGCCCTCATGGTCGGCACCGGCCGCGGCGCCCAGCTCGGCATCCTCATCAAGGGACCCGAAGTCCTGGAGACCACCCGCAAGGTCGACACGATCGTCCTGGACAAGACCGGCACCGTCACCACCGGCCGGATGACCCTCCTCAAGGTCCACGCCGCCGAGGGCACCGACGAGACCGACGTCCTGCGCCTGGCCGGCGCACTGGAGCACTCCTCCGAGCACCCGATCGCCCAGGCCGTGGCCGGCGGCGCCGCGGCCAAGGTCGGCCCCCTGCCCGTCCCCGAGGACTTCGCCAACGTCCCCGGTCTCGGCGTGCAGGGCGTCGTCGAGGGGCACGCCGTCCTGGTCGGCCGCGAGAAGCTGCTCGAAGAGTGGGCGATGGAACTCCCCGCCGGACTCAGGTCCGCCAAGGAGAAGGCCGAACGGGACGGCAAGACCGCCATCGCGGTCGCCTGGGACGGCAAGGCCCGTGCGGTCCTGGAGGTGGCGGACGCCGTCAAGGAGACCAGCCCCGAAGCCATCAGGAGGCTCCGCGCCCTCGGCCTCACCCCGATCCTGCTCACCGGCGACAACACGGCGGTCGCCGAGGCCGTCGCCGCCGAGGTCGGCATCGACGAGGTCATCGCCGAGGTGATGCCCCAGGACAAGGTCGACGTCGTCAAGCGCCTGCAGGGAGAGGGGCGTTCGGTCGCCATGGTCGGCGACGGCGTGAACGACGCCGCCGCACTCGCCCAGGCCGACCTGGGCCTGGCCATGGGCACCGGTACGGACGCCGCCATCGAGGCCGGCGACCTGACCCTGGTGCGGGGAGACCTGAGGGCCGCGGCCGACGCGATCCGGCTCTCCCGCAAGACGCTCGGCACCATCCGTTCGAACCTCTTCTGGGCCTTCGCCTACAACGTGGCCGCCCTGCCGCTCGCCGCGGCCGGACTGCTCAACCCGATGATCGCGGGTGCGGCCATGGCCTTCTCCTCGGTCTTCGTGGTCGGCAACAGCCTCCGCCTGCGGGGCTTCCAGGCCGCCGACCGCTGACCCCCGTGAATCGCCGAACCCCGAGGAGCCCGTCGTGGCCGGTTACGGACAGCACAAGGAAGACATCATCAGACGCCTGAGGCGGATCGAGGGCCAGGTCAGGGGGGTGCAGCGGATGGTCGACGAGGACGTGTACTGCATCGACGTCCTCACCCAGGTCTCCGCCATCAACGCGGCCCTCCAGTCCTGCGCGGTGGCCCTCCTGGACGAACACCTGAGCTGCTGCGTCACGGAGGCCATCGCCCAGGGCGGGGACCAGGCGAAGGCGAAGGTGGGCGAGGCCTCCAAGGCCATCGCCCGACTCATCCGGACGTGACGGAGGGACCGGGGCCCCGGAGGGCCCCGAAGCAGGGTCAACCGCTCTTGTGCGAAGGGCAGTCGGCGGACAGCGTGAGGCTCAGTCGGAGACAGAGGCCGAGCAGCTGGCGGAGGAGCACCCACTCCACCGATCCGGGCAGACCGGAGCCGCAGACCTTCGCGCAAGGGCGGTTCTTCATGAGGGTCGACATCCCGCCATCGTACCCCTGGGGGGTATATCTGGGCGAGGAGTGCGACCCGTACGATGAGCCGCCCGCAAGGGGAGGGGATGCACGTGCGCCGGCTGGGAGAGCTGGAGGCCGAGATCATGGACCGACTGTGGGACTGGCAACGGCCCGCCACGGTCCGCGAGATCGTCGACGACATCAACCGGGGACGCCGGGTCGCCTACACGACGGTGATGACGGTCGCGGACATCCTCCACCGCAAGGGCTGGCTCCGCCGCGAGAAGTCCGGCCGGGCCTGGCTGTACGAAACGGTCCGCACCCGCGAGGAGTACACCGCCGGCCTGATGCGGGACGCCCTCGGCGACAGCCAGGACCGCCCCGCCGCCCTGCTCCGCTTCGTCGAGGCCATCTCCGACGAGGACATGGCCGCCCTGGACGCCGCACTCCGCGCCGCCCGGGGCGACCAGGATCCGTCCGCCGGGGAGCGGGGCCCGCAGCGCGGGGACGGGGCGCACACCGGGAAGCCGGGGTCGCGCTCCGGGCGCGGGGAACGGGCGGAGAACGGGGCCGGCGCGTGAACCACCACCTGCTCGTCCCGCTCGGCCTCGCGCTCCTCACCGGCTTCCTCGTGCCGCCGCTCGCGGCCCGGGCCCGCTGGGCCGAGCAGGCCCCGCGGCTCGCGCTCGCCGTCTGGGCCGGCTGCGGTGCCGTGTTCGCGGGCGCGACCGCCCTGGTGCCCGCCCAACTGGTCCTGACCAGCGACAGCAGCCACCGGCTCGCCGACATGCTGCTCACCCTCCGCCCGCCCGCCCCGCACCAGTTGCTGCGCCTCGATGACCGGGAGCGGTTCGCCGCCTCCCTCGCCCTGCTCGTCCTCTCGGTGCCCACCGCCGCGTTCCTCCGCCGCCTCGCCCGGGCCCGGCGGACCCGGGCGAAGCACGCGGAGGTGCTGCGGCTCGTCGGACGGTACGACCCCGCCCTGCGCGCCACCGTCCTCGACGACGAGCGCCCCGCCGTCTACTGCCTGCCCGGCCGATCGCGCCGGGTCGTGGTCTCCTCGGGCGCGGTGCACGTCCTGACCCCCGCCCAGCTCGCGGCGGCCCTGGCCCACGAGCGGGCGCACATCGCGGGACGGCACCACCTCCTGGTGGCGGCTGCGGAGGCCTTCGCGGCCGTCGTCCCGCGACTCCCGCTCGCCCGGCACGGCGGGACCGCCGTGCCCCTGTTGCTCGAAATGACCGCGGACGACCGGGCCTTGCGACGGTGCACCAGGGACGCGCTCGCGACGGCGCTCTACGCGCTGGCATCGGGGCGGGCACCACGGTCCGCGTTCGCGGCGGGCGGGCCCTCGGCGGCGCTGCGGATGCGTCGCATCCTCACCCCGCACGGCGCGGGACACCCCGTCCTGCGCGGACTGCTGTCGATCACGGCTGCCGCCCTCGCCGTGGCCCCCCTGGCCGTTGCCTGCTGCTCGTTCCCCCGGTAATCACGAACACCGCTATTTACTAAGTGAATTCGTAGATTTCCCATCGCCCGCGGCTCATCGAATTCGCCGCTATTGTGGGTACGTTGGGGCAAGGACTCGGCACGTCGAAGGGTGCACGACCAATGCAGCTCGCTGGCGTTCGCACGGCAGCGGCCGGCGACGCGACGACCATATCCAGACTGCTTGCCGACATCATTCGGAGCAGCTACGCCGGAATACTGGATGAAATCCCGATGCGACGGCTGATCTCGGCCCAATGCGCGCTCCCCCGCATACGGGCGGAAATTGAAATTCCGGGAGGGGCGCCCGGATGGCTCGGCTGGCTGGTCGCCACGGACCAGGAGGGCTCGGTCGTCGGCGTCGCCGCGGGGGGCGTGCCGGTGCCCGGCGAGGGCGAGCTGTACGCGCTGGCGGTGGAGCCCGGATCCCGCCGCGCCGGGGTGGGCACGGCCCTGCTGGCGGCGGCGACCGAGCGGATGCGGGACTACGGCGCCCGGGAGCAGCGGGTCGGACTCCCTGCGGCGGCCGACCCCTCGCTCCCCTTCTACTCCCGCCTGGGCTTCACGGCCCTCTCCCCGAAGCGCTGGAGCAGACCGCTCGACTGAGGCCGGCCGTGGCAGATCCACGCCATCGCGTGTTCACGCAACCCGATCCGATGGATCGGGGTTCGCCCGCAGGTCAGGATGGTTCCAGCGGTGCGGGCCCGGCGGCACGGGTCCCCCGTTCGGACGGCATGGACCGAGCGAGCCCCTGGAGGAGCGGATGCACACACCGAGCGGCACTTCCCTGCCCGTCGTGCCCGCAGCGCTCGCTCCGGTCCTGCCCTCCCGATGCGGTCACGACCGGGAGCCCGCTCCCGGGGCGGGCATCCGGATCACCGCCGACACCCTTCCCGGACTGGAATCGGTGTCCCCGGCCGACGAGGACTCCGTCTGGCTGCACGACGCCCTGCTCGGTCCGCACAGCGCGGACATCGTCCGGTACCTCGGTCTCGCCCGCTCCACCGGCGGACCCGTCCTGGACCTCGGCTCCGGCGCGGGGCGGCTCGCCGTCCCGTTCGCCCGGCACGGCTTCGCCGTGGAGGCCGTGGACCGGGACGCCTCGGCCTTGGAGCGCCTCGACGACTGGGCCCGCCGGATCGGCCCGCAGGTGGCCGGGCTGGTCGTCACCCACCGGGCGGACCTCACCGGGCTCCGCCTCGAAGGCAGCTACCGGCTTGCGCTGCTGGCCGGCGCGATGGTCACCGCCGTCCCGCCGGCCAGCCGTTCCGCGCTCCTGCGGGAGGTCGCCGGCCATCTGGAGGCGGGCGGGGCGCTCGCCCTCGACTACACCGTGCACCAGGTGCCGGGCCTGATCGCGGAACCGCAGCGGACCTGGGCCTTCCAGGTGCCCCGCTTCGACGGCATCGACGAGTGGGTGGTGGCCCGGCAGGTCTTCGACCTGCGGTCGATGAGCGAGCGGATCACGTACTACGCGGCCAGGACCGGGAAGCTGTCCACGGAGCGGGTGGTGCTGACCACCGACAAGTGGATCGTCGACCCCGAGCGGCTCGCGGCCGAGCTGCACGCGGCGGGGCTGCACGTCGAGGGCCGGCGGCGCCACCGCATCGACGAGCGGACCGAATCGGTCCTGCTGGTGTGCCGGACGGACGGCTGACGCGGCGGCGGGGCGGACGGGGCGAACGGCCGAAGAGCGACTGCCGGGGTGGAGGAGCAAGAGGTACGATGCCCACAAAGGTTTGAGCCGACCAGATTGCGGGCGGAAAAGGTGGCGGTCGTGAAGGAGCTGACGGGCCGCGAGGCGGTGATCCAGCACCTGCGTGACGTGGGGCTGCGGGTCACGGGCCCGCGCCTGGAGGTACTCACGGTGCTCGCCGCCGGCGGTCACCTCGACGTCGAGGCGATCACCACGACGGCCCGCGAGCGACTCGGCACGCTGACCAGCCAAGCCGTGTACGAGATGCTGCGGCACTTCCAGGAGACCGGTCTGGTCAGCAAGTTCGACCGTCCTGGCCTGCCCGCGGTCTTCGAGATCTCCGGGCCGGCCCACCAGCACGCCCTGTGCACGGTGTGCGGTCGCGTGGAGAACGTCGTGGCGACCGCGCCCGAGCCGCCCCGCGGCGCCCTGCCCGGGTGGCGGACGGAGGACGCGGAGGTCGTCTTCAAGGGCTCGTGCCCCGACTGCCGGACCGACGGCTCCGCCGGCTGAACCCCCGGCCGACACCGCGTCGGACACCCCGGGCGGCCCGCCGGAACCCCGTGTGAGCCACCGTCAACTCCGTGCGTGGCGTTCGATTTTGTGGCAGGGTCTAGCGGGGCGATTCAACGGGATCCGGGTGGGATCCGAGGGGAGTCTGCTGCGCCGTGTCCAGAAACGCCGCCGTGACCCGCACGGGTAGCGATCAGGCGCTCGCCGTCTACCAGGAGCTGCGCGCCCGTCCCGAAGCCGGCTTCGACGAGGTCGCGGACCGCCTGGAACTCTCGGCCGACGAGCGGGAGCGGTGCCGCCAGGAACTCGCCTCCTTAGGACTGACCGCCCCACCTGCCCCGGCCCCCTCGGGCCGTCGGGAGGACCCGACCCCCCGCCCCGTCGTCGTCGACCCCGATGTCGCGCTGTTGCGGTTGTTGCGCCGGGAGCGCGACCGGCTCCAGGACCGCCTCGCCGCGACGAGCCGCGCGCACACCGCCCTGGAGGCGCTCGCCGGACCGTTCCTGCGGGCCGGGGCCGCGCCCCGCTCCGAGGTCGAGGTGGAGATCGTCACCGACCCGCAGCGGGTGCTGCGCGAACTGGCCGACCTCACGACGTCCGTGCGCACCGCCGTCCACGTCATGCACACCGGGTCCGTGCGGCGCGAGGACATGGCCGCCGAGTTGGAGCGGGACCGCCGCCGGGCCGCCCGCGGGGTGCGGGTCCGCGCCATGTACAGCCGGCGGGTGGGCACCGTGCCGGAGATGGGCCAGCACCTGGACGACCGGGCGGCGCTCGGCGTGGAGCTGCGCCTCTCCCCCGTCGTGCCGATGAACATGGTGCTGGCGGACGAGAACTTCGCACTGCTGCCGACGGACCCGCACGACCCGGACTCGCCCACCATCCTGGCCCGCGGCCCCGGGCTGGTCCGCTCGTACCTCGCCCTGTACGAGTACTGCTGGCAGGCGGCCTCCCGCCACGGGGAGGCGCCGGGGGAGACCCGCGGAGACGGGCTCTCCGACCAGCAGCGGGCCGCGCTGCAGATGCTCGCCTCGGGGATCAAGGACGAGCAGATCGCGCGCAGCCTGGGCGTTTCGCTGCGGACGGTGAGCCGTCTGCTGTCCGAGGTGATGCAGGAGTTGGGGGCGGCCAGCCGTTTCGAGGCCGGCGTCAAGGCCGCCCGGCTGGGGCTGCTGACCGGCGAGGGGCCGGAACCCGTGGCCTAGTACGAGGAGTTCGTATGTCATGGAGGAGGCGTACGGGTCACGGGGCCCGTACGAGTTGCGGAAACCGTACGACGGACCCGTGCCGAGCCGGATGAGGGCGAGGGCGGGGCGACTCGGAGGATGAGGGGGGTCACTTCGCCATGGTCACTGCGGGCGACGGCATCGGGGACGGCGCGACCGGGGTCCTGCTTGCCGTGTACCAGGAGTTGCGCCGACGGGGCGTCTCGGACTTCGAGGAGGTCCGCAGACAGCTCGGTCTCGCACCGGAGGAGTACGAGCGCTGCCGCAGCGAGCTCCTCGCCCTGGGGCTGATCGTGCCCACCGGGCAGGTGCACGCCACCGTCGCGGCCGTTCAGGACGGGAGTTGGCGGTCCGAGGCGGACTCGGTGGCGGCGATCGATCCGGAGATCGCGCTCCTGCGGCTCCTGGAGCGGGAGCGGGAGCGGCTGCGGGAGCACCTGGCCGAGGCGGACCGGGCGTACGGCACCCTGGAGGTCCTGGCGGGCTCGTACCTGCGGGCCGAGGCGTTGACCAGGGCGGAGGCGCACGTGGAGGCGCTGACCGACTACCGCAGGATCCAGCAGGCCATCGAGGACATCACGGACGTGATGCAGGAGAGTTCGGCGGCGATGCACCCGGGGAGGCCGGGACGGCAGGTGCCGGAGCTGATGCTCGACCGGGACCGGCGGCAGCTCGCGAACGGGGTGCGGGTGCGCGCCGTCTACGGGCGGCAGGAGGCCGCGGACCCGGAGATGGAGGAGTTCCTGGGGCGGCGGGCGGAGCTGGGGGTGGAGATCCGGCTCGCCCCGGTGGTGCCGATGAACATGATCATCGCGGACCAGCAGTTCGCCCTGGTGCCGATCCGGCCGGAAGACCCCGGCGAGGGCGCGATCCTGGCGCGGGGCAGTGCACTGGTGCGTCCGTATCTGAGCCTGTACGAGCACTGTTGGCACACGGCGACCCCGTACGGGAACGAGGCGGCGGCGGAGACGGGTGGCGACGGGCTTTCGGAGCAGCAGCGGGCGGCGCTGCAGATGTTGGCCTCGGGGATGAAGGACGAGCGGATCGCACGCGCGCTGGGGGTGTCGCTGCGGACGGTGAGTCGGATGATTTCGGAGTTGATGCAGGAACTGGGGGCGACGAGCCGTTTCGAGGCGGGCGCACGGGCGGTGCGACTCGGCTGGTTGGACTGATCCGCCGCAGAATTGCCGGGGCCCCGCAATCGTGGCAGCGATTGCGGGGCCCGGTCGTCGAGCAATTCCGGAATTCCTGGGAACGACCCGGTGCGTGCGATCAGTTGGTGGGGCTGGGGGTCGGGTTCGTCGGGGGGACCGGCCAGCCGTTGTCGTCCGCGACGCCGGCGATGGTGTGGGGGACGACCGGGTCGCTGCCGGGGGACACGACGAAGGCGGCGCCGGCTGCGACGGCCGTGCAGGCGACCATGGCGACGATGAACTGACGGGCGGTCTTCCGGATTCCGACGCTCTGCCGAGTGGTCATGATTCCTCCAGGAGTTGGTGGGTGAATTCCGTCTTCCGGGGCCCGTGCCGCCGGGTGTTCCCTGAAGACGTCTCCATTCTGTCCCGGCCCCCTCATCGAATCCAGGGATCGTCTCTGCGTGGATCTGCCATGGCGTGGATGCGTCAATACGCCTTCCCCGCAACGGAATTGCCGCATCCAGGGCTCGCCATATCTTTGGTTGAACCAAAAGAGATGTTAGACTCGTGCTACGGCCTTCTCGTTCCTCCAGGAGAGGGGGGCCGTCGGGGCAGGGGCGTGCCGCCGCCCCTGCCCACCTTCCCGCGCGAGCGCCCCCCGGTACACCTCGACCGTCCGGCCGGCCGACGCCCGCCAACTCATCCGCCGGGCGTGGCGCACCGCCGCCTCCCCCATCGCCGCCACCGCCTCCGGACGCCCCGCCAGCCCGCGCAGCCGTCGCGCGTACTCCACCGGGTCGTGCCCCCGCACCAGCATTCCCGTCACGCCGTCCCGCACCGCCGTCGGCAGCCCGCCCACCGCAGCCGCCAACACCGGCGTCCCGCACGCCTGCGCCTCCACCGCCACCAGGCCGAAGGATTCGCTGCGCGAGGGCACCACCAGCACGTCCGCGGCCCGGTACCAGTCCGCGAGCCGCTCCTGCGGCACCGGCGGGGAGGGCAGCAGCACCTCGGCCACCCCCAGCTCCTCGGCGAGCCGCCGGGCCGAGCCCTCCGCGGAGGCACCCGAATGCCCGCCGATCACCGGGACCAGGAGCCGGTGACCCAACTCCGGCTCCTCCCTGAGGAGTTCGGCCACCGCACGGACCAGCACGTCCGGACCCTTCAGGGGCTGGACGCGGCCGGCGTACAGCGGCACGAACGCATCGGCCGGAAGCCCGAGCCGGGCGCGGGCCGCCGCCCGCCCGTCCCCCGGGTGGAAGGTGCGGAGGTCGACCCCCGGCCGCACCACCTCGGTCCGTGCCCCCTCGGCCCCGTACAGGACGCGCAGGGCCTCCGCCTCGTCCGCCGTGTTGGCGATCAACCGGTCCGCGCTGCCGACCACCTGGTGCTCCCCCCGGATCCGGAGCTCGGGCTCGGGGGCGTCGCCCTCGGCCAGCGAGGCGTTCTTCACCCGGGCCAGGGTGTGCGCGGTGTGCACGAGCGGCATCCGCCAGCCGACGGCCGCGATCCGACCCGCCTGCCCGGACAGCCAGTAGTGCGAGTGGATCAGGTCGTAGCGCCGTTCCTCCTTGAGCAGCGCCAGCGAGAACGGCACCACCAGGTCGGGCATCGCCTCCTTGGGCAGCGGTCCGCGCGGCCCGGCGTGCAGGTGGCGCACCCGCACCCCCGGGGCGAGCTCGACGAGGGGCGGTGCCCCCTCGCCCCGGCAGCGGGTGAACAGGTCGACCTCGACGCCCTGTTCGGCGAGGGCGCGGGAGAGCTCGACCATGTAGACGTTCATGCCGCCGGCGTCCCCCGTCCCCGGCTGGTGGAGCGGGGAGGTGTGGACGCTGAGCATGGCGACGCGCAGGGACACGTGGGGCTCCTGGGAGTGGGGCCGCGCGTCCCTGCGCGGGGCTCGCGCACACGGTCACGCGGCAGGGGAAGGGGAGTGGTGCGGTGCTGGCCGATGGATTCGAGGACGTACTGAAGTACTTAGTTGCTTAGTAGTGGAGGAGGTCAGAAACCGAAGACCGGGCCCGACGGCGGCGCCAGCCGGGTTCCCGGCAGCGGGCCGGTCAGGGCCTGCCAGTCCACCGGACGCCCGGGTGCCACCCGGAGCGCCGCGGCGAGCCGGTCGGCGCCCTCCGGCATCACCGGCCGCGACCACGCCGACAGCGCCGAAGCCACCGCCAGTTGGGTCGCCAGCGCCGGGAGGTGGCGGCAGGAGGTGCTGGGCCGGCACCGTTCGTGGGCGTTGACATGGCCGAAGTCGGCCGCCGAGCGGACCATTTCGTCCAGGACGGCGACCGCCCGGCGCGGGTCGAAGGCGTCCGGGCCGTACGCCTCGCGCAGGTCGTCCACGCCCCGGTGGAGCCGCCGCTCCAGCACCTCCCAGCCGGTGCCGCCGGGCAGCGCCTGCGGGGCGAGTCCGCCGCACTCCTCGCGCACGGCCGAGAAGAGCCGGGACAGCCAGCCGTTCCAGTTCTCGTCCAGCTCGTGCCGGGCGGCGGCGAGCCGCTCCCGCTGGAAGACCGTGCGGCGGCCGAGCGGACGGGACT
This sequence comes from Streptomyces sp. NPDC058877, assembly GCF_042742855.1. Lineage (NCBI taxonomy): Bacteria > Bacillati > Actinomycetota > Actinomycetes > Kitasatosporales > Streptomycetaceae > Streptomyces > Streptomyces sp. NPDC058877. The sequence continues at coordinate 28,354 of NZ_JBHYMF010000011.1, forward strand.
GGAGGACGTGGCGGCGCAGGGTGTCGGAGCCGTACTCGGTGAGCAGGTCGAGCGCCCAGACGTTGCCTTCCTGGACCCCCTCCTCGATGACGTACGACTCGTTGACGTTGAAGTCCTGCGGCAGTTTGACGTCCTGGGCGAGCAGCAGCACCGGCAGCAGCACGGCGTGGCAGAAGGCGTGTCCGAAGCCGCAGAAGTGGATGGCGCGGCGGGGCAGCGGGCCCGTGGGGTCGTGGCCGAACAGGTGCATCGCGGCGGCCTCGAAGCACCCGTCGATCCGGTGCTCGGGGAAGCCCTCGACGGGGACCGGGAGCCCCCACTCGGCGGGCTGGCCGACCGCGATGTCCGGGAGCCCGTCCTCCACCAGCGACTCGCACAACGCGGCGAGCCGGGGCGGCAGGCCCGCCGTCGCCCAGTAGTCGGCGAGGACGTCCCGGAACGGCTCCAGCGGGACGTAGAGCCGGCGGCAGCGGCGGGCGACCGCCGGGGCGTCGCAGAGCGCGCAGCGCGCCGAGATCAGGTCGCCGCCGTCGTTCGGGCGGGCGCACTCGTGGCACATGCCGCCGCCGCTGACCGCACCGCAGTGCGGACAGGTCCCGGTGGCGTGCGCCCCGTGCAGCCAGCGGCCGCACGGCTCGCAGTACGGGAGCAGCCGGGTCCGGGGGGCGATGACGCCCTGGGCGTAGAGCTTCGCGAAGAGGTCCTGCACCCAGCGCCCGTAGCCCTCGTCGCGGCGCGGGCTCACGATGCGGTCGAACTCCACCCCCGAGCGCAGCCAGTCGGCGGTGATCGCGGCGCGGTAGCCCTCCGCGACCTCCTCGGGCTTGCGGTGGTGCCGCAGCGCCCGGACCTCGACGGAGCTGGTGTGGTCGGCGGTGCCGGTGGTGAAGCGGACCGCTTCGCCCTCGGCGCGCAGGTAGCGGGTGAGGACGTCGGCGGCGACGTACGGCCCGGCGAGGTGGCCGATGTGCAGTTCGCCGTGGGTGGCGGGAGGGGTCGCGGTGATCCAGACGGGGGTGCTCATGGGGGACCTCCTTGACGCTGTGGTGCGGTGGGCTTCAGCGGTCGCGGTCGGCGGTGGGGCGGGCGGCTCAGCGGGGCTCGAAGTGGAAGGACCGGATGAAGCAGTCGCGCGGCTGCTCGACGGCGTAGACGATGCACTCGAAGAGGGCCTGGGTGGTGAGCTTCTCGTCGGGTGCGATGCCGTCCGGGTTCGACCCGTCCCATTCCGCGAAGCGGGGGTCCGAGGTCGAGAAGTCCGGGGGGAAGAGGGAGAAGACCCGGACCCCGGAGGGCCGCAGCCTGCGCGAGAGGATGTCGGCGAAGCCGGCCTGGGCGCTCTTCGCCGCCCAGAAGGCCTCGTGGGCGGCGCCGGCGGTCGCGGCGGAGGCGCCCTCGGCGTCCCGGACGGCGACCATGTTGACGATGTCGGGCCGCAGCGATCCCCGCAGCAGCGGCAGGAAGTGCTTCACCATGAGGACCGTGCCGCCGGCCGTCGACTCGATCGTCTCGACGATCTCGGCGTCGCTGGCCGCCTCCAGGTCCATGCCGTCGAGCCAACGGGCCCCGTTGTTGACCAAGAGGTCGACGCGGTCGGTGTGTTCGCCGACCCGGGCCGCGAACTCCCGGATCTCGGCGGGTCGGCTCAGGTCGCAGCCGAAGGCGTGGATGCGGTCGCGGGCCGAGCCCATCACTTCGGCGCGGGTGCGCTCGGCGGCCTCGACGGTCCGCGCCGACACGTAGACCTCGGCACCGAGATGGGCGAATCCGACGGCGAGCGCACGGCCGAAGTAGCGGGACGCTCCGGTCACGACGACACGCAGGTTCTCGAATTTCATGTGTGTCTGCTCTCCCCACGGATACCGATGGCCGGGCCAGTTCAGCGTGGTTTCAGCCTGGCAGAGGAAAGCGGCGACGAGCCCGGCGAGAGGGGTGCGCGTTCACGCCGTTGCGTGGATGCGCCAGGGCAGTTCGAGGGTTTCGAGGACCTCGGCGCGCTTGTGGTGGACGCGGATGCGGTCGGGTGCCACGGAGACGGTGACGGTGCCGTCCGGGGTGCGCACGGCACCGTGCACGGCGGGCACCACGGTCCCGTCGAGGGCCCCGGCGGCGGCGAGGGCGGCGGCCCCGGTGAGGGCGAGCCGGGGGTGCCATCCGTCGACGGTGAGCGCGCGGACGGCGAGGCCGTCGGCGGTCTCGGTGAAGGCGGCGATCTTGGGCAGGGCGGAGCCGGGCGGGTGGCCGAGTCGGCGGGCCGCCTCGGCGCGGAGCGCGAGGAGCCGGGCCCGGAGGTCCGAGCCGGGCAGTCGGCGGGCGTCGACGAAGACGTACGGATTGCCGTACCGCACGAGGGAGACGGGCACGCCGTGGAGCACGTCGACGGGCCGGCCGGTGGGGAGGGTGCCGGGCGCGGTGGGCGGCTTGAGGAAGCTGAGGGTGTACGCGACGCCGGGCGGGGCGTCGCTCGCGACGCCGGGCGGGCCCTGGTGCTGCGGCTCGCAGAGAACGGTGTCGCCGGTCGTCACGGTGCGGACGGTGACGGGGCCGGGGCGCCCGTCGGCGACGACGCAGGCGAGGAGGGAGTGCCCGCAGCCGGCCCGGAAGTCGAAGGAGCCGTCGGGGAGGGCCTGGACGAAGCGGTAGGAGAGCCGGGCGGGGGCGTCCGGGGTGCGGGGGGACGGGGGACCGTAGAGGGCGATCTTGTTGAGGGCGGCGTACCGGGTCGTGGCGAGGGTGCGCCGCAGGTGCAGGAGTTCGTGCCGCAGGGCGAGTGCCCCCGGGGGAAGTCGGTCGCGGCGGACGACGAGGGTGGGGCCGGGTGCGTCGTGGGCGCGGACGACGGTGACGGGCACCGTGTCGGCCGGGCGTCCCTCCGCGGCGGGACGGGGTGCGGCACCGCCCGGGCGGACGGCTCCCGGTGCGGGCCCGGGGCGGTGCCGGGGCGGGGGTTCAGGCCGCACAGCCCACCGGGATCCGCATGCCCTGGACGACCTCCGTCCACAGTTCGTGGACGGCCAGGGACCAGAGGGTCAGGGCGGCTTGGGGCGTGGGACGGTCCAGGTGGCGGGCCAGGAGCTTGGCCACCCGGTCCGCGCGGACCTTGCCGCCGAGGACGAGTCGCGCCGGCGACAGCAGGTCGCGCACCAGGTCGAGGAGCGGGCCGCCGGGCGCCAGCATGGCCGCGACGGGGAGGGTGAAGGGCTGCTTCGGGCGCCGCAGGACGGACCCGGGCAGCAGGTCGACACCCGCCTCGTAGAGCGCCCGTTTGCCCGTCCGGGCCTGTGCCGGCAGGGACCGGGCGTGGCTGACGACGGAAGGTTGGCAGAACGGCAGCCGCGCCTCGACGGCCCAGGCCATGGAGAGGTGGTCGAGGCGGCGCAGGTGGTAGGCGGGGAGGCGCCAGCGGGTCTCGAAGGCGGTCATCGCGGTGATCCGGTCCGCGCCGACGGCCTCCGCGGAGCGGAGTTCCTGCTCGATCCGGTCGGCGGCGGACCCCCGGTCGGCGATGTGGGCGCGGTAGTTGGCGGTGTAGAGGTGTTCGCGGAGCAGGCGCGGGGCCGCCGCGAGGGCGTCCGCGTAGGCGCCGGCCCAGTCGCTGCCGGCCGGCGCCGCGAGGGCGGCGCGCATCCGGTCGTACCCGCCGAAGAGCTCGTCGGCCCCGTCGCCGGCGAGGGCGACGGTGAAGCCGCTCTCGCGGACGGCGCGGAAGAGGGCGTAGGTGGAGACGGTGATGGGGTCGGCGTTGGGCTGGCCGAGGTGGCGAACGGTCCGGGTGAGGAGCGAGCCGAGTTCGTCGGGGTCGACGGCGACCTCGTGGTGGACGGTCCGGGCGCGGCGGGCGACGGCGCGGGCGTGTGCGGACTCGGAGTCGGGCCACCGGCCCCGGTAGGTGAGGTGGAAGGTGTGCAGCGGCGGTGCGGCGGTCTCGCGGGCGTGTTCGGCGGCGAGGGCGGTGACGAGTCCGGAGTCGAGGCCGCCGCTGGTGACGGCGCAGACGGGGACCTCGGCCCGGGCGAGCCGGCGCACCTCGTGCCGCAACACGTCCTGGGTGTCGCCCGCGGGCGTCGCGCGGTGCGGGCCGCGACGGCGGACGACGGGTGCGGCGCCGGGGCGCACGAGGGCGGTGGCGCCGGGCGGGAGCACGTCGATGCCGTCGAGCGCGGTGTGGGTGGAGAAGGAGGTGCGGGTGGCGAGGAGGGTGTCGAGGGCGTCCTCGCGGGGGGAGATCCGGACGCCCTCGAAGGCGAGCAGGGCGGGGATCTCGGAGGCGAAGCGGGTGGAGCCGTCGTACGGGTCGTGGTGCAGGTGGAGCGGTTTCATGCCCATGTCGTCGACGGCGAGGACGAGTCGGGTGCTGCCGGGGCGCAGGTCGAGGACCGCGACGGCGAACATGCCGTCGAGGTGTTCGGCGAAGGCGGGCCCGTGCTCGGCGTAGAGCGCGGGGAGCAGGGTGCCGTCGCAGCGGTCGGGGAAGCGGTGGCCGCGGGCCGCGAGGGCGCGGCGGAGCTCGGCGTGGTTGTAGATCTCGCCGTTGAGCACGGCGAGGATCCCGGGCAGGTGGGGCAGCCGGTAGGGCTGTTGGCCGCCGCAGGGGTCGGTCACCGCGAGCCGGTCGCAGCCGAGCGACCAGCCGGGCCCGCTGAGCACCCGGTGCTCGTCGGGGCCGCCGTGGCGCTGGCGGGCGGAGACCGCCGCGAGTTGGGCCGGCTCGGGGCGGTCCGCCCCGGCGGCGAAGGAGCCGAGGATCCTGCACATGCCGGTCACCCTCCAAGTACGTCACTTCACCTGAAACTCCCAATGTTTTGAAGCTACCAAGTTTTTGAATGGCGCGTAAGTGCCATGTCCTGTTCACGCCACGGCTTGGCCTTGCGACGCCCCCCGGCCCCCAACAGGCTTGCCCCATGGAGGACTTCAACCGGACGGCCCCCGAGTCCCTGCTGGTGGTGGCCGCACACCCGGACGACATCGAGTTCTGCGTCAGCGGCACCGTCATGCAGTGGGTCGCACGCGGCACCCGCGTCACGTACTGCATCGTCACGGACGGCGGCGCCGGCGGTTACGACGAGGCGCTCCCCCGCCAGGCCATGGCCGACCTGCGCCGCGCCGAGCAGGTCCACTCCGCCAAGCTCAGCGGCGTCGCCGACGTGCGCTTCCTGGGATACCCGGACAGCTTCGTGGAGCCCAGCGTGGAGCTCCGCCGCGACCTGTGCCGGGTCATCCGCGAGGTGCGGCCCCAGCGGGCCGTCATCCCCTCCCCCGAGATCAACTGGGCCCGCGTCGCCGACCTCCACCCCGACCACCGGGCCGTCGGGGACGCCTGTCTGCGCGCGGTCTACCCCGAGGCCCGCAACCCCTTCGCCCACCCGGAGCTCCTCGGGGACGAGGGCCTGGAGCCCTGGACCGTCCACGAGCTGTGGCTGATGACCGGCCCCACCCCGAACCAGTACGTGGACGTCACCCCCGTCTTCGACCGCAAGGTGGAGGCCCTGCGCATCCACACCTCGCAGACCGCCCACTTCGACGACCTGGCCGGCCTGTTGCGCACCTGGCTCGGCGAGCACGCGGTGGCCGGAGGGCTGCCCCCGGGACGGATGGCGGAGGCGTTCCAGATCGTGCACATCGACTGACAGTGATGATGTTCGTGGTGATGTTGCCGGTGGGTCTGACTCATCGACTGACTGACGCTTCGGTTGTCCTGTTTGGGATTTGTCGGCCCGTCGGCGACGCCACCACGCACGCGGCCGGACGGGCGCTTGTGACTTCATAGGAGCCTGGCCAGAGGCCCCGTCACTGTCTTGTCCACCCGCCCGACCGGCGCGTGCCGCCCTCGGCTCGGACAAGCGGCAAGGACGGACATGACCAGCATGACGCACGACGGCCCGGAGATCACCGGCGGAGTCGACACCCACGGGCTGACCCACCATGCCGCGGTGATTGACCGGCTGGGCCGGCACCTGGCCGACCGGGAGTTCCCGGCGACGATTCGCGGCTACCGGGACCTGCTGGGCTGGATGCATTCGCACGGCACGTTGACCGCGGTCGGCGTGGAGGGCACTGGTGCCTACGGGGCCGAGCTCGCCCGGGTGCTGACCGCGGCCGGGGTCACGGTCGTCGACGTCGACCGCCCGGACCGCAAGACGCGCCGGATGAAGGGCAAGTCGGACCCGATCGACGCCTATGCCGCCGCGATGGCGGTGGCTTCCGGCCGGGCCACCGGCATCCCGAAGAGCCGGGACGGGGTGGTCGAGGCCGTGCGGGTGCTGCGGATCGCCCGCCGCAGTGCGGTCAAGGCCCGCACCCAGGCGATGAACCAGATCCGTGGCCTGCTGGTGTCCGCGCCCGCGCTGCTGCGGGAGCAGGCCGCAGGCCTGGACCGGGCGATGCTGATACGCACGCTCGCCCGGCTGCGGTCCGGCGCGGACCTGTCCAGGCCGCTGGCCGCGACCAAGGCGTCCCTGCGGCGCCTGGCTCGTCGCCACCAGGCGCTGGATGACGAGATCGCCGAGCTCGACGCGGAGATCGCACCCCTGGTTAAGCGGGCCGCGCCGGAACTGCTCGCGCTGTTCGGTGTCGGCCCCGAGACCGCCGGCCAGCTGCTGGCCTCGGCCGGGGACAACCCGGAGCGGATGCGGTCCGAGGGCGCGTTCGCGCACCTGGCCGGGGTCGCGCCGATCCCCGCGTCCTCCGGCCGCACCCATCGCCACCGCCTGAACCGCGGCGGCGACCGGGCCGCGAACAACGCCCTGCACACCATCGTGCTGGTCCGCATGCGCTACGACGAGCGCACCCGCGCCTACGTCGAACGCCGCACCAAGGAAGGGCTGTCGAAGAAGGACATCACGCGCTGCCTCAAGCGCTTCGTCGCTCGTGAGGTCTATCGCGCACTCACCAGCACGCCAACCACACCAATCACTCAAACCGACTTGGCTCCTGCGGCTTGACGTCTATAGGAGCATCCCGCTCGACTGCCCCTCCCACCGGACCGCCCCCGCGGACCGTCCGCCCGTACTGCCATCGCGAACCGTCCGCCCGCACCGCCCGGCAGGGGCCGTCCGCACGGGTGGCGGACGGGACGCGCCCGGCGGTTGGGGGGCCGCCGGGCGCGCCGGACCGGTTCAGCGGGCTCAGCAGGGACCGAGGTCCTGCCAGACGCCCCACTCACCGGTGGTGCCGGGCTCCTCGGCCGTGGTCCACCACTTGGCCTTCCAGGTGTGGCCCCGGTGCGAGACCTGCTGGCCGCCGGTGTAGATGGCGGAGGAGACCCAGGGCGGCGCGGTGCACTGGGTCGCGCCGCCGGTGACGGTCAGCGAGAAGACCGCCGAGTGCCCGGCGGAGGGGCCGGACCCGTAGACCACGATCGCGTGGGTGCCGGAGACCGTGGCGGCCGTGGTGTTCAGGGTGAGGGTGGCCGAGCCGCCGGCCGTCACCGAGGCGGGGCTGAAGGTGGCGGTGACCCCGGCGGGCAGACCGCTGACGGAGAGGTCCACCGTCTGCGCGGTGCCCGCGGTGACCGCGGTCTTCACCGTGGTGCTGGTGGACGCGCCCGCGGTGACGGTGGCGGAGGCCGGGGTGGTGGTCACCGAGAAGTCGTCGGTCGGGGTGGCCGTGCCGCTGGTGAAGGGGGCGAAGATCCGGGAGAAGTCCCAGGTGTCCTGCTGGATGCCGGAGCAGTGGTCGGCGGCGGCGCCGCCGGGGCAGCCACCGTTGTCGCGCTGGAGCGCCCAGAAGGAGAGCGTGTTGATGCCCTTGCCGACGGCCCAGTCGTAGACCGTGCGGGCGTTGGCGAGGGTGAAGGTCTCGGCCGGGCCGAAGTCGTCGACGCCGATCATCTCGGTGATGCCGATCATGCCCCAGAGCTGGGCGGGCGTCTTGGTGGGGTAGAGCTTGGCGAGTTGGTCGTAGAGGCCCTGGGCGGCCGTCTTGGTGTCCGCGGCCATGTCGTGGGCGGCGTTGTCGTAGTAGTCGAAGGTCATCAGGTTGACGACGTCGACGCGCGCGCCGTTCGCCACGGCGTTCTTGAGCACCGCGAGCCCGCTGGCCGCGAGGCCGCGGGTGGTCGTGGGCAGGGTGTACGAGATCTGGATCTGACGGCCGTTGGCGGCGGCCCGGTCCTGGACCAGTTTGATGGCCTTGTTGCGGCGGGTGATGCCGGCGGAGTTGTCGAGGGAGTCGACCTCGATGTCCATGTCGAGCCGGGTGAGGTCGTAGGTCGTGATGACCTTCTCGTACACGGCGGCGATCTGGTTGACGTCGGTGCAGCTGTCGGCGATCTCGGTGCCGGTGGTGTCGGCCGTGTAGCCGCCGAAGGAGGGGATGACGTCGCCGCCGCGGGACTGGATGGTCGCGATGTCGGCGCCGAAGGAGGAGGGGGCGATCGGCAGCCCGACGTCACCGTTCCAATAGGCGGTGCACGAGCCCTTGGTGGCCGTCTGGAGGAACGCCATCGTCAGGTGCTTGGCGCCGGACTGGGCACTGAGGGCGGCCGGGCTCTCCCCGGTCCACGCCTCGAAGTACGGGGCGAAGACCCGGTCCGGGAGCGGGGTGGCCGCCTGGGCGGGGGCGGTGGTGACGACGGCCAGGCCGAGGGAGGCCACGGCGGTCACGGCGGCGGTGAGGACGGAGCGGAGCGACCTCATGCGTCTCATCATGGGCAGTCCAATGATCGTGGGGGAATCCGAGGGTGCGCCAACACCGTTGTCGCGCACGGCTGTTGAGCCAAGGAAGCGCCACGCTCCGGGGTGCGTCAATGACTTGACCCAGACTTGGACTAGACCAATTTTTCTTTTCGATGTGTGGTGCACCCACCGACGGGGCGTACGTACTGCCGCGATGCCCGCACGCGGACGGATTGGTCCAAAGAGCCACCCGCGCGAAGAGTTCGGGGCGTCTTGACGCCCGAATTGGTCCAGTCCAACCTCATGGCCGATGACATGCACACTCCAGTCCTGACATCGGAGCTCCGCCATGCCCGAGAACAGACCCCCCGGCCGTACGCGGCGCAGCGCGGCCCTCGCCACGGCCGCCCTGCTGGTCGCCGGCGGCGGCGCCCTCGCCGCCGTGCCCTCGAACGCCGCCGCAGACCCCGCCCAACTGCTGCTCAACCCCGGGTTCGAAACCGGCACCCTCAGCGACTGGAACTGCTCCGGCGGCTCCGTGGTCACCACGCCCGTCCACGGCGGGACCCATGCGCTCTCCGCCGCCACCACCGGCTCCGACACGGCCGAGTGCCGGCAGACCGTGACCGTGCGGCCGGACTCCACCTACACGCTCTCCGGCCACTTCCAAGGGACCTACACCTACCTGGGCGCGACCGGCACCGGCGTCAACGCGAGCACCTGGACCCCCTCCGCCCCGTCCTGGCAGCAGCTCTCGACCACCTTCACCACCGGTCCGAACACCACCTCCGTCACCGTCTTCACCCACGGCTGGTACGGACAGGGCACCTACCACGTCGACGACCTCAGCCTCACCGGGCCGGACGGCGGCCCCACCACTCCCCCGACGACCACGCCCCCCACCAGCGAACCCCCCACCACGCCACCGCCGACCACCACGCCTCCCCCCACGACCCCGCCGCCGACCACGCCCCCCAACGGTCCGGACGGCGACGGCAAGGTCACCACCCCCACCGGGCTGACCGTCGGCAGGACGACCCCGAACGCCGTCGTCCTCAACTGGCAGAAGTCCACCGTCCCCTCGGGCAACGGCTTCCCCGCCTACAAGGTCTACGCGGCGGGGCAGTTGATGGCCACGTCGATGGGGCCCGCGGTCGCCGTCAGCTCCCTGCTCCCCGACACCACCTACACCTTCAGCGTGCAGGGCTACAGCGGATCACACGCCTCCGCCCAGTCCTCGGCGGTCACCGTCACCACTCCCCCGGCACCCGCCGCACCGGCCACCGGCTCCCTCGCCTCGGCCTACTTCGACCAGTGGGGGATCTACGAGAACGCGTACTTCCCCCGGCACGTGGCGAAGAGCGGGGCCGCGGCCAAGCTCGACGTCATCCAGTACGCCTTCGAGAACATCCACCCCACCGACCACACCTGCTTCGAGGCGATCAAGGCCTCCGACGCCGGCAACGAGGACAACCCCAACGCCGGTGACGGAGCCGGCGACGCCTACGCCGACTACCAGGCCGAGTACTCCGCCGGCGACAGCGTCGACGGCACCGCCGACGTCTACGAGCAGCCCCTCAAGGGCAACTTCAACCAGCTGCGCCAGCTGAAGGCCGCCCACCCGAACCTCCGCCTCACCGTCTCGATCGGCGGCTGGACGTACTCCAAGTACTTCTCCGACGCGGCGGCCACCGACGCCTCCCGCAAGGCCCTGGTCTCCTCCTGCGTGCGGATGTTCCTCAAGGGCAACCTGCCGAAGAACGTCCAGGGCGACCCGTCCGGCGGAGCCGCCTCGGCCGCGGGCCTGTTCGACGGCATCGACATCGACTGGGAGTACCCGGGCTCGGACGGGGGCCACGTCGGCAACCACACCTCGCCCGCCGACAAGCAGAACTTCACCCTGCTCCTCAAGGAGTTCCGCACCCAGCTCGACGCGTACGGCGCGACCCTCGGCAAGCGGTTCCTGCTCACCGCGGCCCTGCCCAGCGGCCAGGACAAGATCGCCCACCTGGAGACCGACAAGATCGGCGCCTACCTCGACCACGCCGACGTCATGACCTACGACATGCACGGCGCCTGGGACGCGACCGGACCCACCAACCACCAGGACCCGCTGCACGACAGCCCGTCCGACCCCACCACCCCGATCACCCCGGGGACGGCCAGGTACAACGTCGACACCGCCCTCACCGCCTACACCACCGGACTGCCCGAGTACGGCATCCCGGGCGGCTTCCCCGCCGACAAGATCGTGCTCGGCGTCCCGTTCTACTGGCGCGGCTGGACCGGCGTCCCCGCCGGCGACGACCACGGCCTCTACCAGTCCGCCAAGGGCCCGACCCCCGCGAAGCCGCTGAGCCAGGAATCCGGACTCGCCTCCTGGAAGGAGCTCAACCCCACCGCGGCCACCATCCATTGGGACCCGGTGACGGAGAGCTCCTGGATCTACGACGGCACCAACTTCTGGACCGGCGACACCCCGCAGGCGCTCCGGGCCCGGGGCGACTACGTCCGGGCCAAGGGGCTCGCCGGGATGTTCGCCTTCGCCCTGGAGAACGACGACGCCGCGGGCACCCTGGTCAACGCCATGGTCGACGGCCTCACCGCACCCGGCGGAGCCGGATAGCCGCCCGGCCCGGAACAGACCGGGCCGCGCCCCGCCCGGACCGGACACCGGGCGGGGCGCGTCACGCGGAGCCGGGATCAGGACGGTCCGTCGGGAGCCCCGTCGCCCTCCACGTTGGCCACCATCCTGCGCAGGACCTTGAGCGCGACCACGTACTCCTCGTCGCTGACGCCCCGGTGGACCACGGCACGCACCTCGGTCGCCAGGGCACGGAGCCGGACCCGCGCGGCCTCCCCCGCCTCCGTGAGGTGCAGGCACTGCCCCCCGTCGACGCGGAGCCATCCGCGGTGGAGCAACTGGTCGATGGTCCTGGCGATCTCCCGGGGCTCGTCGGCGAGGTGCCCCAGCTGCGCGACGACCTCCGCGCGACTCGGCGCCGCGGGGCCGCCGTTCACCCGGTTGAGCACCCAGTACTGCGGTTGTGTGGCGTCGACCTCGGCCATGGCGTCACGCAGGTGCCGGGTGACGGCCGCATGGGCCAGGCCGGACCAGTAGCCGACCGGCTGGGTGGCCAAGGCGTCATCGGTGGCGGCGGGGTCCGCCGGCGCCTGGTCAACGGTGGTCCCGTGAGTTAATTCCATGCCCACGACACTACGTTCGCCCGGTGTCCCAGGCGGCCGGGGGGACCCTTCCGCCGCCGCGCGCCGGACACGGACCGACACGGATCGACACCGCTCGCCCGCACCGGTCGCGAGCACCCCGCGGAACCGCCCGGGACCACTAGGGTCGGGCCATGACCCCTCGCCACGGTTCGTCCCCCTCGTTCTGGTCGCGGGCCTCGTCCCTGTCCGTCGGCCCGGTCGGATCGGCGCTGTCGATCGAGTCCACCGGCCCGCTCCCGTCCGTCGGATCGGTCGGCTCCGCGCTCTCCGTCGGCTCCGTCGGATCCTTCCTGTCGATCGGCTCGGTCGGCTCCGCCCTGTCGATCGGCTCGGTCGGTTCCTTCCTGTCCGTCGGTTCGGTCGGCTCCGCGCTCTCCGTCGGCTCCGTCGGATCCTGGGCGAGCATCGGATCCGTACTGTCCGCGCAGTCACGCTGGTCAGTGCTCTCCTGGCGCTCGCACCGGGGCGTCCTGACGGCGGGAGCGGCGCTGGCCGTGGCCGGGACCGTCGCCCTGGCGGCGAGCGCGGCCCGACGGGCGGACCGCTGACGCCTCCCCGCTCCGGGGCGGACGGCCCGCACGCCTGGGTCAGACCGCCGTGCGGGCACGGCCCCGGTCAGAAGAGGTGGTCGTAGGTGTTCCAGCCGCCACCGATGCGGGTGCGGGGAAGGAACGGTGCGGTGGGCTTTCCGGTGCCCCGGTAGAGCCAGAGCGTGCCGGTGCGGTCACGGGCGACGGCGTCGGCACGTCCGTCGTCGGTCAGGTCACCGGTGACCACCAGCTGGTCGTAGACCTGCCACCCGCCGCCGACCCGGACCCGGGGCGCGTACGGTGCCGCCGCCTTGCCCGTGCCCCTGTACAACCACAGGGCGCCGGCCTTGTCGCGGGCGAGGAGGTCGGCCCGGCCGTCGCCGGTGAGGTCGGCGCCCCCGGCCAGTCGGTCGTAGACCTGCCAGCCGCCACCGATGCGCACCCGGGCCTTGAAGCGGGCTCCGCTGGTCTGGGTGCCGGTGCCCTCGTAGAACCACAGGGTGCCGGCCTTGTCGCGGGCGACCAGGTCCATGAGCGCGTCACCGTTGAGGTCGCCCGCTCCGACGATCTGGTCGTAGACGTTCCAGCCTCCGCCGACCCGGACGCGGGGTGCGTATGCCGTTCGTGCCCCGGCGCCGAGCTGACGGTCGTAGTACCAGAGCGTCCCGGCCGCGTCACGGGCGACGAAGTCGCCCAGACCGCGGGTGATGTCAGAAGGAGTGACGGTGCCCCAGAAGAAGGGGCCCTCTTCATAGGGGGACAAGGAGGTGATGGCGGTGTAGGCCTGCCAGCCGTGGCCGGCCTCGTGGCGCGGGGCGAGAGGCCCGACGGCGTTGCCGGTGCCGCGGTACTCCCACAGCTTGCCGTTGGTGTCACGGGCGCGCAGGCCGTGCCAGGGCACGACGGGGCTGCCCTCGACGGAGAACGGGGCGGAGGTCTGCTTGACGTCGGACTCGTCCCAGACGGGACGGTCGTAGATGTCGTACCGGGTGTGGGCTTGGAACTTCTGCGTGTACTGGCCCGGGTCGCTGGTCAACTCGTAGCCGATGACGTGGTCTCCGGCTTCGAGCTCGCAGGCAAGATTGGGAACGGTGTCACCCGGCACGCGCGTGTTGTGTATTTCGCAGGCAGCGCCCGGGCCCACCGCCACGTTTCCGATGCGGATGGGCGGAGCGTCGGCGGACAAGTACCCTTCCGCACGCCTGAGGCGCAAGGTCAACTGGCCGGCATCGTTGGCGTGGACGCGCATCTGCTGGTGGACGACACCGCCGTCCGGAACGGTCGGCAGGTCGAAGTCGATGGTGTTCAGCAGCGCGTGTGCCCGGGACTTGACCGTGATCTTCCCGGTGCCGTGCCGACCGTCCGCCGGACGGGAGCCCGCGCTGCGGGCCTCCTGGACGGCGGCGTCCAGGTTGAGATCGCCACTGCCGGGAGCGTAGGCGAAGCCCCAGTACAGGGTGGCGTCGTCGGCATCGGCGGGGATGCTCACGTCAGGACGCGGGAAGAGCCTGCCCTTCTCGCAGACGAGGACCCCGACGTAACCGACCGCCTCCTGGCAGCCGTTGAGACGCACCTTGTAGTCAGGCGGCAGGCCGGCTCCCGCGCCTGCGGGGTCGGTCATCGGCTGGGTGCCGACCGCGACGACGACCCTGCTCACGTACGGCCAGGACTCGACGATCGGGAAGAGCTGGGGGAAGGAGCCGGGCGCCGCGACCTCGTCGTAGCCGGACAAGCGGACTTCGTCGGCGGCGCTGGCGGTGTGGGGGCTGAGGAGCGTCGCGGCGGTGAGGAGGCCGGCAGCCGCGCTGAGCGTGGCCGCGCGGCGAGTGATGCGTCTCATGAGTCCTTCACGGTGTGGGTGTCGACGGGCCCGAGGGTTGCTGTCGGCCGTCGTGCGGGATGGGTGTGCGGGAAGGAGCGGACCGGTGCGCCGAGCCTCCTGGGAGGCCTGGCACACCGGTCGGTTGGGGCGAGAGGAGCGACCCGATCAGAAGATTCCGCTGACGAGGGTGGCCCATCCGCCGGTACCTGCAAGACGGGGTGCCCCGTGTCCTGTGGGCGTGCCGGGATAGGTCAGGAGACACCCGGTGGGGCAGAGACGGCTGGTCCAGTTGCCTGCTGAGTCCATGTAATGGACAGGGGTGTTCGGGTCGGCGGGGGTAGTGGCCCAGAAGTCGCCGGCCTCCTCACCAGTGGTCGGAACGAACCGCTTGAAGTGATAAGTTTCGGCCTCATTGCCAGGACCGGGCGGAAGTTCGGGCAGGGGCTCCTTGATTTCCGTGACGTTCTGCACGGTTCCCTGAACGTTACCGGGGGAGGTCAGGTAGGGCCTCTGGTTCCAGCCACCGGTTCCGTAGACGCTGCGAGGAAGTAGCTTGTAGCCGCTTTCGGGGCACTTCTGCGCATCGTCGATGCAGCCGGGGTAGAGGTAGAGCTTGCCGTCGGCGGGGTCTCGGGCGACGAGGTCGGCGTAGGTGTCACCGTTGACGTCGTCGACGGCGAGGTTGGTGAGGTCGAGCCAGCCGCCGGTGCCCAGGGTAACCGGGTTTTCCCAGTCGAAGGGTTGCGTCTGATCCAGACCACCGCCACCAACCCCTCGACCGCTATAGAGAAGGAGCTGCGCGTTGGTGCATTTGCCCGCGCTGTCATAGAGGCATTCGACGGTGATGAGGTCGCTTCCAAGCTTGCCGTCGATGTCACCGGGGAGGAGCAGCTGGCGCAGACCGCTCCAGTCCGACCCCTGGGAAGGGTGAATGAGCTCCTTGCGGGTGTAGACCCACGGGGCTCCCACACCATTGCCGGGGTAGAGGTAGAGCTTGTTGTCCGGCAGCCGGACGAGGAAGTCCTCGTAGCCGTCGGCAGCAGCGTCCTTGTAGTTCATGCCCTTCAGATCACCGCGGTGGGCGATGAGGGCTCCGCTCCAGCCGCCGGTGCCGACGTTCTGTCGGGGTGCCGGGGTGCCGAGGGTGCCGTTGCCCCCGTAGAACCAGAGCTTGCCGTCGGGGTCGGTGGCGACGAAGTCGGCGAAGCCGTCGCCGTTGAGGTCGCCGGGCCGGTCGTGCCCGTAGCCCGTGCTGTCGATCGGCGAGGTGTCGGTCTCGTACACGAACTCCGGCGGCGTCGTGGTCAGGGTGACCTGGTCGTCACCGCCGGCGAGTACGGACCGGTTTCCGAAGGTGTCGTAGGCGACGACGTTCAGCGTGCTGACGGGGTGCGCGAACGGCGTGATCGTGGCGGTCGCGGTGTGGTTGGCGTCGGTGCCGGCGTCGACCCACGTGCCGTTGGGGCAGCGGGTGCTGCTCACGGTGGACAGGGGGTGGTCCATGGCCCAGCAGTAGCCGGCGATGTCACTGACGGGATTGGTGAACTTGAACTGGCGCGGTTCACGGGCCTTGTAGACGTCTTCGGTCTCGCCGGCCTTCGTGCCGTCCATGTCGTAGACGGTCACCGGCTTGTCGGGACCGATCCGGTCGACGCTGAAGGAGCAGGCGGAGGTGGAGGCGCTGGTCGTGTTCTCGTTGTCCTTGGCGTACACGGTCCAGGTGTAGGTGCCGTTGCTCAGCCCCTTGGCCGGTACCAGCACGCTGGCTTCGCCCGAGCCGGTCACGCTGTCGGAGTTGGGGGAGAAGGGGACGACGGTGCCGCTGGAGTTCTTGAGCGTGAAGTAGGCGGTGACCTTGCCGCCGTCCTGGTCCTTGATCTTCGCGGTCAGGGTGATGCCGCTGTTGCCGATGCGGCCACCGCAGGCGACCGGGTTGTTGCCGTCACCGGACTCGACGTAGTAGCCCTCGTAGGCGGCCTTGCTGGTGACGACGGGCTTGTAGTTGTAGTCGACCTCGAGGACGGGGTTGTTGCGGAACCGCTTGTAGGCCTTGGTGTTGCCCGCGTAGCCGGCCGGGGCTCGGAGGCCGAGGACGAGGGTGCCCCACTTGTTGCTGGCGGCCTGCTGGACGTACGTCTTCAGCGCTGCGCTCTCGAAGTCGTGTCCGACGTCACCGGGGCAGAAGGTGTCGTTGCCGCCGTAGAAGGAGTCGGAGTCCAGCTTGCTGCCCCAGGCCTGGGTGTTCCAGGTCGGGGTCGTGTTGATGCTGCCCGCTGACCACAGTTCGGTCGGGCCGACGGACGAGTCGCAGACGTAGGAGTGGGTCTGGATGACGGCGAACCTGGCGCTGTTGATCGTCGCGTTCTCGAGCCCGTTGGTGTTCATGGCGAAGAACGAAGCGGTATCGCCTGTTCCGTTGAATCCGACGCGCGGCTCGTCCGCGGGATTGGAGGAGTTCCAGCCCGAACCGTTCGGGTAGGCGGCGTTGGGCGTGGCCGAGTAGACCACTGCCCACTTCTCACGGCTGCCGTCCGCGAAGACCGGGTCGATGACGAGCGGGAACTGATCTGCGGAGGAGAGCAGCGCGGGGTCGGGTACGAGCGTGAGGGTGTCCTCGCCGATGGCCACGTCCACGGGCGCGCTGTCGGGCTGTGCGGGCTCTGCGGCCGGTGCGAGGGCCGCTGTCTTCGAGACGGCACCGGCTTGCTGCTCCTCGGCCGGGACCGCGGGCTGTTCCCACATCTTGGGGCTCGGAGCGCTGAAAACGGTCTCGCCGTTCTCGTCCTTGGCCAGGAGCAGGTTGTCGGAGGTCTCGGTCAGGGTGACGCCGTCGGTTTCCAGACCAAGTTCGATGCTCCGCAGTGCGGGGTTCGCGGCGGCTTCGGGCGTGTGGATGACGAGGTGCTGGGCGAGGCCGTCCACCTCGGCGGTGAGTTCGAGGTCGACTCCGGGCAGGACCGACGGGTACGTGGCCGTGTCGCCGTCCAGGACCGGGTCGGGTAGCGCGGTGGGCCAGGTCAGCGCGAGCTTCTTGCCCTTCTTGGTCATCGTCGCCAGCGGCTGGTCACCGCCGCCGGAGAACGAGATCGCGAAGACGGGCGCCGCCGGTGCGACCGATCCGTCGGACCGGCGCACGAGCTTGGCGTCGGCCCGGCGCCACATGCCGTCATAGCGCGTCCACTTCGGGATGCCGTAGGAGCGGCGGGTGGTCGAACCGTCGGGGTTGGCGAAGAACTCCAGGCTCTCCTGCCGGCGGTCGAGGATCTCGATGGGCTTGCCCGTCCTGGCCGCCTCGTCGAAGGCCGCTTCCTCGAACAGCGCGGACGGCGTCGCAGACGCCTTCACATCCGCCGTCGTGGTCGTGGTCGCGGTCTCCGGCGAGGCGGCGGGCAGGGCAACGGCCGCGGAGACCGGCAGGACCACGGTCGCGGCCATCGCCAGCGCCATGGCCCTGCGGCCGCGTCTGAGTCTGGGTCTGGTACTGCTCATGCAATGAAGCCTTTCCGGACAATGCGGATTCCCGCAACGCGCAAGAACTAATTCCCGTCCTTCCTGGCGGAGGACTCTAGCCCGAGGGTCTGACATTCCGGCAACGCACCCCCTCGGTGCGCCCACGAAAAAGACTTGCAAGAACCCCAGACCCCCTGGATGGAATCCCCTGCTCCATTTTCCAAGCATTCAGAAATGTAACTTTTGCGACCCTATGATCCACAAACCGCCTGATCACAACGTTGGGTTGACTTCCGCGAGATCCCGCATGCGGCAAGTCGACCAGACCTGACGAACTAAGGAAGCAAACGACTCCTTCCCTTGCCGGACCCGCACTCGACGTGCTGGAGTTCGCCGGTCTCAGATCTTTTAGGCGTAACCGGGGTGGGAATCTCAATGTCTTTTCAGAATGGCTTCGCCATGCCCTTTTACGGGCGTACACGAAGAACAAGACAAGCACGGGCAGGGATCGTCGGAGCCCTGTCGGTGGCTCTCGGCGTCTCCCTGCTCTCCGCGCCCGCGTGGGCCATGCCTGCCGAGGTTCCAGGTGCTCCCCCCGTCCCGAAGACCAAGTCGGTCGACGGGACCGACTTCGTCCCGAAGGGCCTGAAGAGGAGGCCCAAGCCCGGCCCCGCCTGGCAGGCACCGCACGTCACCTGGCCCACGGCAGCCACCCAGCAGCTCGACCTCCAGTCGGGCACCACGGATTCCGCAACGGTCGGCGGACTGCCCGTACGTCTCACCGCGCTTCCTTCCCGCGCGAAGAAGGGCACCAGCAGCTCCCCCCGCGCCGCGGTCACGGTCAAGGACCACGCCACCGCCCGGCGAGCCGGCGTCGACGGCCTGCTGATGACGCTCGCCCCCACTGACGTCGCCGCCGCGGGCGTGCCGGTCGAGATCGAGGTCGACTACGGCACCGTCCGCGGCGCCTACGGTGCGGGCTGGTCCTCGCGCCTTCGTCTGGTGAGCCTGCCTGCCTGTGTGCTGACGACCCCCGAAAAGGCGGAGTGCCGTCAGCAGACCCCGCTGGCGACCGAGAACAACACCCGCACCCACACCCTCGGCACCACTCTCACCACCAACGCGCCCGCCGGACCGCTGAAGGCGGAGACAGGACAGACCGCGAAGACGGCACCGTCGCTGTCCAGCCTCGCGATGAACACCGCCGGAGCAACCGTTCTGGCAGCCACGGCCGGTACCAGTGGCAGCGACGGCTCGTTCGAAGCGACCTCGCTCGCCCCCTCCGGATCGTGGTCGGCAGGCGGGAACTCCGGTGGCTTCGGCTGGTCCGTCCCCATCAACGTCCCCGCAGCGCCCGGCGGACTGGCCCCGAACGTCACGCTGTCCTACAACTCCTCCTCCGTGGACGGCCGTACCGCATCGACGAACAACCAGGCGTCCTGGATCGGTGAGGGCTGGGAGTACTCGCCGGGCTTCATCGAGCGCCGTTACGCCTCCTGCGAGAACGACAAGCAGGGCGGCAACAACACCGCCAAGACCGGCGACCTGTGCTGGAAGTCGGAGAACGCCACCCTCTCCCTGAACGGCTCGTCCAACGAGCTGGTCTGGGACTCCACGAAGAAGACGTGGAAGCTCCAGAGCGACGACGGTTCCCGCGTCGAGCGGATCTACGACACCGATCCGAACAACTCGGGTGACGCGGACTCGGAGTACTGGAAGGTCACCACGCTCGACGGCACCCAGTACTGGTTCGGCAAGAACCGCCTGCCCGGCTGGGCCAGCGGCAAGACCGAGACCAACTCCGTCTTCTCCGTCCCCGTCTACGGCAACCACAGCGGCGAGCCGGGGCACGCCACCGACTACGCGTCCTCCGCCGAGCAGCAGGGCTGGCGCTGGAACCTCGACTACGTCGTCGACCCCCACGGCAACGCCATGGCCCTCTACTACACCAAGGAACAGGGCTACTACGCGCAGAACAAGAAGATCGACGCGCCCAAGCCCTACATCCGCGGTGGCTACCTCAACCGCATCGACTACGGTCTGCGCGCGGGCGCCGTCTACACCACCACCAACCCGGCCGGCCGCGTCACCTTCACCACCGCCAACCGCTGCACCGCCGCGGACTGCGCCTTCACCGAGGCCAACGCCACGAACTGGCCCGACACCCCGGTCGACCTGAACTGCACCTCGGGCACCGAGTGCCTCCAGGCGTCCCCGTCGTTCTGGTCGAAACGGCGCCTGACCTCCATCAGCACCTCGGCCCTGGTCGGCACCGCCATGGAAGCGGTCGACACCTGGACTCTCGCCCAGTCCTTCCCCGCGACCGGTGACACCTCCACCCCGGCGATGTGGCTCGACTCGGTCCAGCGCACCGGCAAGGCCGGCCCCGCTGCCGACATCACCCTGAACAAGGTCGTCTTCGAGGGCGAGCTCATGCCCAACCGAGTGGACGCCGCCGAAGGCCGCCCCGCCCTCAACCGCAAGCGCATCACCAAGATCACCAACGAGACCGGCGGTCAGACCCTCGTCACCTACACCGCCAAGGAGTGCACTTCGACGGCGCTGCCCACCGCCCCGGACACCAACACCAAGCGTTGCTACCCCTCGTGGTGGACCCCGGACGGCGCGGTCGATCCGGTCGAGGACTGGTTCCACAAGTACCTGGTCACCCGGATCGACGAGAACGACACCACCGCCGGTAGCGGCTCCCCCTCGAAGGTCACGACCTACGAGTACGCCGACGGCCCTCACTGGCGCCGTGACACCGGGGAGTTCACCCTCGACAAGCACCGCACCTGGAACGTCTTCCGTGGCTACGGGACCGTCCGCACCTACAGCGGCGACGACTCCGACCGGGTGAAGACCGAGAAGACCTACTACCTCGGGATGGCGGGCGACACCCTCGCCGACGGCAGCACGCGTCCGGTCGCCGCCATCAACGGCATCACCGACCGCGAGGACCACTCCGGCCGCGTCGCCACCTCCAGCGCCTACGACAGTGCGGGCGCCGGCGGAAAGATCGTCAACAGGACCACGTACATCCCTTGGGAGTCGGGGGAAACGGCCACCCAGCCGGTCAAGGGCGTCACCGACCCCGACAAGCCGGGCACCCCGGCCCCCACCCTCCCCGCCAGGACCGCACGGCTGTCCGGCACCGCAACCGAGAAGAGCAGCACCCTCCTCGACGACGGCACCTCCTGGCGCACCCTCACCACCACCCGCACCTACGACACCACCTACGGCCTGCTCACCAGGCAGGCCGACGACGGTGCCGGCACGGTCGAGTCCCTCTGCGCCCTGACCAGTTACGTCGCGCCGGACACCGACAACTGGCTGATCTCCTATCCCCGCGAGGTCATCACCACGGACAACGGCGCCTGTCTGACCCGCCCGGGCGAAGTCACGGGGCACGCCCGCACCTACTACGACGGCAAGGCGCTCGGCGTCGCACCGGACACGGGCCTGGCCAACGCCTCCAAGACCGAACAGCTCGCCCGCTACGACGACGGCACCACTCCCGTATGGGAGACGGTCTCCCAGGCCACCCACGACCAGTACGGACGCGTCCTGACCGCCAAGGGCCAGGACGGCCAGCCGGTCACCACCGCCTACACCCCGGCCACCGGTGCCCAGCCGACCAAGGTGGAGATCACCAACGTCAAGGGCCACTCCACCTCCACCACCTTCGACGGCATGCGCGGCCTGGCCCTGGCCACCACCGACGCCAACGGCCGCACCTCCCACAGCGACTACGACGCCCTGGGCCGTCTGACCAAGGGCTGGAGCACCGGCCGGGCCAAGACGCTGCAGCCCAACGTCACCTTCACCTACAACCTCTCCGCAACCGTCCCGTCCACCGTCATCGCCAAGAAGCTGTACGAAGACGGACTGTGGGGCACCAGCGTCACCTTCTACGACTCCCTCCTGCGCTCACGGCAGTCCCAGTCCGACTCGATCGGCGTGAACGGACGTGTCGTCTCCGACACCTTCTACGACAGCCACGGTCGCGCCCACCTCACCAACGCGCCCTACTACAACAGCAGCGCCGTCTCCACGTCCGCGATGCTGGTCGCCGCGCCGAACCAGGTTCCGCAGTCCTTCCAGACGACGTACGACAGTCGTGGCCGCGTCACCGAGAGCATCCAGCTCTCCCTGAACGTGCCGCAGTGGAAGACGACGAACACCTACGGCGACTACTGGACGGCCACCGTCCCGCCTCAGGGCGGTACCGCCACCCTGAGCCTCGTCGACGTCCGCGGCCGCATCGTCGAAGAGCGCCAGTACAAGGACGGCACCCCCGTCCCGAACGCCGCTGCGACCCAGTACGAGAAGACCACCCGTACCTACAACGACGCCGGACTCCTGGCCTCGCTCACCGACGCCTCCGGCCGCAACACCTGGCGCTACACCTATGACCTGCGCGGACGGGAACTGAGTACGGCCGATCCCGACAAGGGCCAGACGACCACCCACTACGACGCCTACGGGCGCGTGGACACCGTCACCGGCGAGCGCGGCACCCTGGCCACCACCTACGACGAGCTCGGCCGCAAGACCACCCTCCGCACCGGATCCACCACGGGCACCAAGCTCGCCGAGTGGACCTATGACACCGCCACCGGCGGCAAGGGGCTGCCGCGCAAGTCCATCCGCTACGACACGGGCAACGCCGGCGCCGCCTACACCACCGAGATCACCGGCTACGACTCCACCGGACGGCCCACGGGCACCAAGGTGACGGTTCCGAGCGTCACCGGCGAAGAACTCCTCGCCGGCACCTACACCGTGGCCACCACCGCGACACCGGTCAGCAACCTGCCCAAGACCGCCGTCTACAGCACCACCAACACCAACGCCACCACGGCCCTGCCCGCCGAGACCGTCACCAACCGCTACGGCTCGAACGACACCCTGGCCATCGTCGACAGCTCGCTCAACCAGGCCTACCTGCGCGGCGCCGGCTACACGCCCTTCGGCGAACTCGCCCAGGCCCAGCTCGGCAACCTCGGCAAGCTGATCACCCAGACCCTCACCTACGAGACGTCCACCCGTCGCCTGGTCAAGAACCAGATCAACCGCGAGGCCACCGGCCCCACGACCCTCTCCCACATCACTTACGGCTACGACCCGGCCGGCAACATCACCTCCATCCGGGACGCCCAGAACGACGGCACCGTCACCGACGACCAGTGCTTCACCTACGACTGGGCACGCCGCCTCACCGACGCCTGGACCTCCGGCGACGCCTGCGCCACCAAGTCCGTCAACGGCGTCGGCAGCCCCGACCTCGGCACGGTCGACCCGTACCGGACCTCCTGGACGTTCACCGACACCGGCCAGCGCAAGACCGAGACCCAGTACGCGGCCGGATCGATCACCGCGGACACCACCCGCACCTACGCCTACCCCACCACCGCCGGCACGCCCCAGGCCCACGCCGTCCGCTCCGTCACCGCCACCGGCGGCGCCACCGGAACGGACACCTACGCCTACGACACCACCGGCAACCTCACCAAGAAGACCCCTGCCAGCGGCCCGGTCCAAGACCTGACCTGGACCGAAGAGGGCAAGCTCAGGACCTCGACCGTCTCCGGCCAGACCACGTCGTTCCTCTACGACGCCGAAGGCACCCGCATCATCAAGCGCGACCCGGCCAAGACCACCCTCTACCTCCCCGGCGGCCAGGAGCTCGAACTCACCCGCAAGGCCGGCACCACCCCCGCGGCCCTCACCAACGGCACCCGCTACTACGGCGTGCCCGGCGGCTCGGCGATCCGCACCAGCAGCAACAAGAGGGTCGGATTCCTGGTGTCCGACCACCACAACACCAACACCCTCTCCATCTCCGCCAGCAGCCTCGCCACCAACCGCCGCAAGACCCTCCCCTACGGCGGGCAGCGCGGGGCCGCGCCTTACTTCTGGCCCGGCACCAAGGGCTTCGTCGGCGGCGACATCGACACCACCACCGACCTCACCCACATCGGTGCTCGCGAATACGACACCAACCTCGGCCAATTCATCAGCGTCGACCCGGTCCTAGCGGTTGACAGCCCCCAGTCCCTCAACGGCTACAGCTACGCCAACAACAACCCCGTCACCACCAGCGACCCGACCGGCATGTGCGCGGAGGTCGACTGCCCCTCACACGGCGTCACCCCCGTCAAGAACACTTCCCCCATCAAGCAGAAGCCGAACAACGGAACCAACGTCCATACAGACCAAACCCTCGAGACCACTGAAACCCCCACGCCAACTCCTGGCCCCACACCTACACCTCCACCAGGCCCCTGCTTCTGCGAGGGTAAAAAGGGACCTGACGTCTTCCTTGAAAGAAATCCGTTCCACGCAGAAAATAACGCGAACGGCTCCAACGACTTGGCCTACTGGCTCTGGCGGATCTTCGGGAATGCAGAGTGCGAGCGAGGCGCGCAGCAGGTGATCTGCTATGAGGGCTCACCTGGCTTCGATCAGCCAATGACTGTGGGAGACGTCCTCTTCTGGCCGTCGAACAAGAAGAACCTGCAGGACAGACTGGACGATGAAGCGGCTCGACGCATCGAGATCACCGCTCTGACCGGCCACAAGTCGGTGGCCGAGAAGTTCGGTCCCGACATCCTCAAGCACGAAGCCGTGCATTCGAATCAGTGGGCGCGATACGACCACGCGTCCAAGTACATCAGCGATTACACGAGAGAATCTGCGGAATCGAAATGGAAATGGAACGAGCCAGCCATCGCGAACAGCTTCGAGGACGAGGCGAACCTGTGGTGGGGCGGATACCTCTGGTGGGCCCCCGACGCTATCGGCCCGACATCGTGAGAAGGGCTACCCGGCATCGTTACCGGCTCGGCGCGATCGCACTCGTGGCTCTGATGACCGGCGGAGTCGCTTCCTGTTCACCGGGTCCGAAGAGCATCCTTGCGGTAGAGACGGTGGACGGTTCGACCGCCCAGCTGCTGACCATGACCTGCTCCGAGTTCACCGCGGACCATTTCGGGGTGTACCAGGACGACGGACCCGACGACGATCTGCGTAAGTGGGCGGTCAGTCGCTCCTTCACGGGCCCTCGGGTGGACTCCGTCCAGGTGTTCAAGCAGCCGGACGGGTGGAAGACATACAGCTCGAAGCTGACCGGGTTCGAGAAGGGTTCCACCTATGTGGCATCGGTGGATGGAGGTATAGATGGCAGGGCAGTTTCAGGAGAGCTCAGCTTCGGGGCGGATCAATTGAGGGGCCTGGTGGCGGGAGATGTGCTGGCGAGCGATGGTGACGGTAACACCGTGACCATGGGCCGCGACGACTTCCTGAAGGCTGCCGACGAGCGTTGCCGGGAGCTGGCGCGCTGAGTTGGGCGGTTCATGAGCCTCTGGCTGAATCTGCTGCCGCCTGAGCACGTGGCGGCGGGGCGGGGTCCGCTCACGTCTGGTGAATCTGCTGCTGGGCGGACCTGGAGGGAGTGAACCCTACGGGGTGAGCGCATCGGCTGGTCAGCCATCTCCCTGGTGGGACTCCTCAAGGCCTTAGCCCGCGCGTTTCACTTGGGTCTGCACTGGCCGAACTCGTGGTCACCCCCGTCCGGGAAAAGGTTGACCAGCACGGTCGTCGCTGGGTCGAGTCCCTGGTCTTCGAGAAGGCTCCTGAGCCGCCTCCAGAGATCGAACGCGCTCGTGCGCAGGAGGTACGTGTTCTGAACATATGCAGCCTGGGACATAGAAACCGAACTTGTGTCATCAGCATCGAACCCGCCAGTCCTTGCAGAGATGGATATCCCAAAAGAAACGATGACTTAGTAGTACTTCGTTGAGTCTGAGGTGGTTGGGTGTGTGCTGCCTGGCGCGTGGTGAGTAACTCGCGGTAGCAGGTGGACCATGCACTGGAAGACACCTCTGAACGCCTTCCAGATCGCCTTCGAGGGACGACTGACCCCGAGCAACAGCTGTCCACTCAACCACCAAGATCAGCCGTTAATTTGACACACCCGCCTTCGACAACAGGGGCGAAGACGTACCGATGTGGTGCGGCGAATCTCGGCCGGGAAGTTCGTTTCTTCGTGCCCTCGGGTGCGTCCGCCATAGGTGAAGTCCCTTGAGGGCGGGAGAAGCTCCCCCATAGGCTCGGCAGTTCAGGGCCGGGCACGGGAAGACGGGGTGGGGGAATGGGCAGGACCAGTGCGTGGGGCCGGTTTCACGAGTGGCCGTTGCGGGAGCGCCTCTTCGTGGCCCTGGTGGCCTACACCACGGTGTTCCTGCTGCTGTTGCTCTTCCTTCCCCTGCGCCATGCGGCAGTCATCTGCGCACCGTTCTCCGGGTTCTTCGTCCTGCTCGTGGGCCGAGGCCCCGGCAGGCAGTGACCCCCGTTCCGCGGAGGAGGGGGCGGGCCGGGAGAGGTGGTGCGGGGGCCATCGGCGCGTACGCGTGCGGGCGGCGAGCGGCTACAGGAGGGCCTGGTACTCCGGTGACGGCTCGGCCAGTTCGGGGTGCTCCACCATGTAGCGGTCGCCGTAGACGATCTGCATCGCCCAGTGCCACGCCTCGTCGTGGAAGACCAGCCCGCGGAAGGGCTTGTCAGCCGGCTCGTACGGGTAGAACTCCATGGCGTCCTGCATGGCCGCCGCCGGCGTCATCCCGCCGTGGTGCTGCATGACCCATGCGTAGGCCCGCCGCTCGGACTGCAGGTAATCGACGTACTCGGCTTCGCTCCATGTCACGCCCCCACCGTAGATCAGCCCCCACGAGGGGATGACCGGCCGGGTGCGCCGCGCGGCCGTCGCCGCGGCGGGGGCGGCCCTCACCACACCAGCCCCACCGCGAGCGCCGCAATGAGGACGCCCGAGGCGAGGGCGGTGGCGAGGCGGGCGCGGGGGCCCGTGAGGGCCTTGCCGAGGAGGGTGCCGCCGCCGGCGAGGAGCAGTTGCCAGCTCGCGGAGGCGGCGAAGGCCGCGAGGACGAAGGCGGCGGCTTCGACGGCACCCGTGGTCGGGTGTCCGCCGAGGACGAGGGCGGTGAAGTAGAGGACCGTCAGGGGGTTGAGGACGGTGATCCCCAGGAAGGTCAGGAAGGCGCGTCGGGGCGCGGCCGGGAGCTCCGGGCCGGTGGCCGCCCCGCTCCGGTGGGCCCGTACGGCCTGGTGGGTGGAGCGCGCGGCCAGGGCGAGGAGGACGAGGGCGGAGGCCCAGCGCAGGGGCGTCGTCACCGGCGCGAGGAGGGGGACGAGGGCGGCGCCGCCGAGCACCGCGAGGAGGGCGTACAGCCCGTCGGCGGCGGCGATGCCCAGGGCCGCGCCCGCCCCGGTGCGCCACGGGGAGCGGGCCGCGACCGCCACCAGGTGGGCGCCGACCGCGCCGACCGGGATCGCGATGCCGTAGCCGGCGAGCAGGCCGGCCACCGCCGCGGCGGTCATGCGACGGCGGGGATCGCGCCTCCGGGGCAGCCGGGCCGCTGCTGTCGGCGGTAGTCCGCGCCGTCCTTCGTGCGGGTGAGGAAGCCGCCGATCACGAGGTACCGGCGCAGCGCCGGGAAGTCGTCGTGCACGGTGCTCAGGGCCTCGTTGACCTCGGACTCGCGGTAGGCGCGGTCGGCGTCGAAGAGGGTGGCCGCGAGGTGCGCGAGGAGGGCCTCGCGGCGGGCGGGCTTCCGGGGGATCGTCGTGAGGCGCCCGTCGGCGGAGAACAGCTCCGTGACGGGGCGGGCGGCGGTACGGCTGGTCATGGCCGTGAAGCCTGGCTCCCGCCGCCCCCGGGCCGCAAGGGGTTTTCCCGGGTCAGGGCCGCACGATGATGTTCACGGCCTGCTGCACGTTCGGGATGACCGGCGGGAATCCGGACCGTTCGAGGATCGGCCGGGCCTTCTCCATGAAGGCCAGGAAGTGCTCCTCCGAGGCGAAGAAGTCGACCATCCGCCATCCGCCGCTGCCGTCCGGCCCGGCGGCGTGGGCGAAGAACCCCTCGGGCGGAAACCATTCGGCGTCCTGGATCTGCCGGGTGGTCTCCTCGTACTGCTCCTGGGTCCCGCCGGGGATCTCGACGGTGACGATGACGGCCATGGTCCTTCTCCTGGGGGTGCGGGGGCTCCGGCCCCCAGCAGAGCAGCCGGTCTCCGCAGCCGCACGGCGGCGGCCCCCGAACGGGCGAGCCGACCGGGGCACCGGCAGGTCCCGGAGTCCACCGCCCTCCGCAGCGGCGCGACCGTCGTGCGGGCAGCCGTCGCCTGCCGCACCGCAGTGCGCCGGCGCGGCCTCGCCTTCCTCCGCGGGGCCCCCGCCGGTGGGTGGGGGCCGGAGGGCCGGTGGGGCCGCGGGTCAGATCCGCTGCGTCCGCAGGAAGGCGGTGAAGGCGGCCCAGGCGGCCGGGGTGGCGGTCAGTTCGCCCCGGGCGCGGTCCTTGGTGTCGCGGACGCGGACGCGGGCGAGGTCGTCGGCGACTTCGACGCAGGCGTCGTTGTCGGCGCCGCTGTAGGCGCTCTTGTGCCAGTTCGGAGAGGTCTCAGTCATCGTGTTCCTTCGCGATAGCACGCATCAGTTCCGTGGAGGCCCGGACGCCCAACGCACCCTGCTGCAACAGATCATAGACACGCTGAAATCGCATCACCTCTGCTGGTTCCTCGGTGTAGTTGCCCGTGCTGAAGCCCTCGGTGTACGCGCCGCGCTCCCCCCGCGGAAGGGTGAGGAGGGCGACGGAGCCCGGTACCGGGGTCCCCTTCAGGGGAAGCACCTGGATGTTCACGTTGGGGCGCTCGCCCATGGTGAGCAGGTGCTCGATCTGCTCCCGCATCACCGGGGCGCCACCGAGGTCGCGGCGGAGCGACGCCTCGTCGAGCACGATCATCATCCAGGGCGGGTCCGACTGGTCGAGCACGGCCTGCCGCTCCAGTCGGCGGTCCACGAAGCCGGAGATCTGCGTCGGATCGCCCGCGAGGCCCGCCTCCATCACGGCGCGGGCGTATCCGGCGGTCTGGAGCAGGCCCGGCACGACGATGGAGAACTCGTGTATGGCCGTGGCTTCGAGCTGTCGCCGCATGTAGGTCTTCGCGTAGTCCCGCACGTTCTGGTCGGTCAGGATCTTCACGAGGTGGACCAGGGCGCCGGGCGGTAAGCGCAGCACGATCTCCAGCTTCTTCGCGAGGTCCCGGTCCGGGGGGTCCTCGCCGCGCTCGATCTCGGAGATCCGGCTGCCGCTGCTGAAGACCTTCGCGGCCAGGTGGGCCTGCGTCCAGTCGCGCCCGAGGGCGAGTCGTGCCTCGCGGACCATGTTCCCGAGGTACTGCTCGACGCTGTCTCCGGGGTCCAGTTCCTTCGCTCCTGGCATATGCCTCGTTCCTCACCTGCGCCATGGAACTCAACTCCTGGTGAGCGTAGGTGTGGTGGCGGCATCGTGGAGGCGTTCCGGAGGAGAACCACCAGAAGGAGAGCCCCCATGCACGCGTCGACGAACGCTCCCCCGATCCGCCCCGTCTCCGAGCGCGAGGCCGCGCAGGTGTACGTGGACCTCAAGGCCGCGATGGACGGGGCGGGGCTCCCCACGGACGGGCTCTACCGGGACGTGACCCGCGGGCCGGGCGGCGACGTGCACCGGTACGGGCTCGGTGTCGTCACCGTCGCCGGCGCCAAGCGCCTCACCGCGCTGCTGCGTGCCACCCGGTCGACCGGGTGAGGTACCGGGTCGGCGACGTCGTGACCGACGCGCAACGGGCGCTCACCGGCCGGGTGTGGGACGTCCGCGGGGACGCGCTGGTGCTGGTCCGGCCCAGCGGTTACCTGTGGGAGGCGGAGGCCGCGCAGTGCTGGACGGCCAGCCCGGCGGAGCGCGCCGGGCTGACCCCGAGCGGAGCCGTGCGCGTCATCAGCACCTCGCCGTCGCCGGTGCGTCGCTCTTCCTGACCGCCGTGGCCGTGGGCGCGCTCGGTGCCGCCCTGTGCCTCCGCGTTCCGTAGGGGAACCGTCCGACACGTGCCGCGGGGCGACGACCGTCGGCGGCCACGGCCGGGTCCTCCGGAGGGGTCAGGCCGTGGGGCCCGGCGTGCGGGGGGTGATCCCGCGCCGGTCGGCGAGCCGGACGACCACCAGGCAGAACAGCGGCGCGAAGACCAGCTCGGTCGCCAGGGCCTCCCAGGGCGCGTCCGCGGCGGTGCCGTCATCGGCCAACTCCCCGAAGACCGCGGAGAGCGAGAACGCGATCAGGTTGTTCACCGTGTGAATGGCGATGACCGCCTCCAGGCCGCCCGTGCGGATGGTGAGCCAGCCCCACCAGGCCGCCGAGTAGCACAGCAGCAGGAAGCCCGACAGCTGTCCGAAGCCGTGGGCGAGGGCGAACAGCACCGAGGCCACGGCCACCCCGGGCCAGGGCGAGCGGAGGAACCCGCCGAACAGCTGGACCAGCCAGCCACGGAAGACGAACTCCTCGGCGGCCGCCTGGAACGGCACGAGCGCCCACAACACGACCAGACTCAAAAGGAGTTCGGGCCAGCCGGGGACCTCTCCGCCCACGACCTCGGAACCGTCCTGGAACAGGCTCCACACGGACAGCACCAGGTTCTGGAGGACGAGCACGCCCAGGGCCAGACCGAAGCACCATCCCAGCCATCCCCACCGCAGCCGCCCGACGACCGACACGAGGGTGCCGACGGGCCGCTTCCCGCACACGCGGACGGCGATCAGCACGGCCGGGATCCACGAGGCGAGGGACACCAGCAGAACGGCGTTGTCGAACAGAGGATCGGCGAAGAAGCTGTCGCTGCCGTCCGGAGCCCACTCCAGCCCCAGGACCGCACTGACGATGACGGCGCCGAAGAACACGAGGAGCAGCCCGGCCAACATCAGCGCAGCGGCGAGGAAGAACTCCCCGGTCCGGGCTCCACCGCCCTGCCGCCCGTTGCGCCCCTGCTCGTGGTAGGCGGACCCCGGTGGCGCGGCCACCGGTCCGGGCGCCGGCGCCGGCGGCCCGGGAAACGGGGGACCCCACCCGACCGGCGGAGAGGGCCAGGGTTGCGCGGGCGGCACCGCGCCCTGCGGGGGGCGTGCCCAGGGGTCGTGGGGGTGCTGCGGGGGTCCTGGTATCGGGTCGGACATCGTCTGCTTTCTCGGGCCGGGCCTGCACGGAGTGCTGTTCCTGGAGTCTCCCATCCGCCCCGCACGGGCTCGGGAAACGGGGAACATCAGCGGGCCGCAGGACCCGAGGGCCTTTCGCGTCCCCGGTCGAGCTCTTCCCTGACCCGGTCGCGGAGGAGTTCGTACTCCTCGCGGAGCCTGCTCCACTCCGCGGCGGGCGGGCGGGGGATGACGGTCCCTCCGATGACGAGCTCCTCCGGCCCGAACTGCTCCCGGGTGAGGTCGATCTCGATGCCCGTGCCCAGGCGGTTCCACCAGTGGTAGTCCACGCGCTCCCCGTTCACATGGACTTCCCCCCCGGATCAGATCCCCTCCCAGGAGGTCGTTCACCACCATGGCGGTGACACCGCACTGGTCCCGGGCCGGATTGTCCGGGCTCCAACGCGACCGGAACTCGGGGGTGCAGGTGTCCGCGCTCCAACTGCCGCGGACGGCGCGCTCGATGTCGGCGAGAAGATACGGCGTCATGCCGCCGATGCTCTCAACCGGCGCTGACACTCACGGTCGCGCGAGGACGGTCGGCTCCGTCGGCTCGGTCTCGGTGCCCCGGTCGAGTCCCGGTCGACCTCCTTCTTCATGGCACCGGCGTCGATTCGCCCCTCAAGGCGGGGGAAGCGCGATCTCGTGCCGCTCCGGCCGCACGCCCTTCCGCGGGCACGACGGCCCACCGGGACCGGGGGCGGCCGGAGGTGGGACCGGCCGCCCCCGGTGAACGGCGGGAAGCGGGTGGGTCAGACGCGGCCGAAGAACAGGCTGCCCGGGGCGTCCGGGTCGTTGGAGAGGTAGTGCTCGCGCACCGCACGGATGAACTCGTGGCGCGAGATCACGCCGTCCCCGTCGGTGTCCAGCTTGACGAACACGTCCATGGCGTCGGGCGCGTCGCTCTTCCAGACGTCCCTCAGGAAGCGGGCGAACTCGTCCTTGCCGATCTCGTTGTCACCGTTGACGTCGATGACGTCGAAGATCGCGTGACCGCCGCCCTCGGTCACGTTGAGCCGGCTGGTGTCGATGACGGCGAGGCGGTTGGCCGTGACGAACTGGTCCTTGGTGAGCCGGTCGCCGTCCACGTCCGCGTGGCGCAGCAGCTCCAGCCAGTAGATCTGGCAGAAGGTCTGGAGGGCCCTGGCCCGCCGGTCGTCCTTGCTCAGGCCGTACGCCTGGATGTAGCGGTCGGCCATCTTCTGGTAGTCCGCCCAGTCCAGGTAGCCGTTGCGGTCGGCGTCCAAGGCGTCGAAGCTGCGCTCGAGCTTGGCGGTGATGGTGTCCTGCACCGTCGTGGTCATGACCGGCCTTTCATGATCTTGCCCTGTGGGTTCCTCCAGCATGGGACCGACCACACGGAAAGAACCTCGATATCCGCATATGCCACCTGATCTAGTGATCGTTTTCCGGTCACCGTCACACGCGCGGTGCGCGCAGCCCGAAGCCCCGTCGCCGACGGTCAACGGGCCCCTTCGAGTGCTGCGCCACGCAGCCCACACGGGAGCCAACACGGTCGGGCTCGCCCTTCCGTACTGACGGGAAGTCGGGGAAGCCGCGGACCCCGTCGGTGCGACGAACGTTCTCAACAGGGCCGGGCTGGTCCTCTGCGCGGCGGCCTGGCCACCGACACAGGAAGCCCGCACGCTTACGCGCGGGTGGAGTCACCGATCCACCCGCGGCACGACGTCACCGCAGGCCCCGGGTCGGGGCGGGCCGCTTCGGGGCGGGGAGAGAGGGTGCTTCACTCGTACGGGGGTTCTTCGCACGGAGTGTTCTGGTGGACGGGCTCCACCCGGTACGTTCACGCAAAACGGCCCCCGTCGATGGTTCGCACCCATCGGCGAGGGCCTCAACCACCAGTGGAACAAGGCCTCCACCGTGATCTACCGAAACTTTAACGCGCCCGCGCGCGCCTTCACCCCGTTCTCCCACGAGATCATCCGGCACCCCCGCCTGAGCTCCGACGCCGTGCGGCTCCTGACCTGGCAGCTCTCCCTCCCCCGGGACGCCCGCGAGTCGCTCTCCCGCTCCGCCGAACGCGCCCGGATCGGGGCATGCGCCTTCGGGCGGGCCAAACGGCAGTTGAAGGAGGAGGGCTTCCTGCACGAGCGGCGGGTCCAGGTCGCCGGCGGACGCTGGACCACCCAACAACTCGTCTCCGCAACGCCGTTGACCGCCGGTGAGGCCGCGAAGATCTTCGCGCGGTTAGCCGTGTCCGTCACCGGGAGCGCCGTGGCGGGCGCGGCGGGAGAGCCCGCCGCCCGGGGTCGGGGCGACCACGCGGGGTCCGCCGGGCGCGGCGGTCGGGTCCCGCCGGCCGTCCCGCCGGCCGCCGGGGCCTCCGCACCGGAGCCCCGCGCGCCCGAACCGCCCACGCCCACGCAGCTTCCGCCGGAACCGCCCGCACCGTCCACCCCGTCCGCACCGGGGCCCCGGAAACCGGGTGTCGGTGATCCGGCCGTCGGTGCACCGGTGACCCCGCGCACCGACGGTCATCCAGAGAAAGACCCAGGGGAAAAGACCTCCCACCATCCGGCCGGGGCGACGGAGGCGGCCGGAGGGTCCGGGGAAGCCGGAGGGGCCTGGGAAGCCCAAGGGCCCGAGGAGTCCGGAGGGGCCGCCCACCTCGAAGCGGGGCGGGCGTTCGTCGGGGCGCTGCCGCTGCTCTCCCCCGCCCTGCGGCACGTGCCGCCCGGCATGCGCGAGGAGCTCGCCGGGCTCGTCGCCCGCTGGCTGGCGGACGGCCACTCCCCCGCCGACGTGCAGGCGCACGTCCTGCGCGGCCTCCCCGGGGACGGAACGCCCGTCCGGCGCCCCGGCGGCCTCGTCCGCCACCTGCTGCGCGAGGTGCCGCCCCTGGAGCTGCCCCCGGCCCCTGCGTCCGGGCCGCGGGTGTCCGCGCGGCTCGCGGGGGCGCGGGAGTGCTCCGGCGAGCACACCCAGGCGACGCTGTTCCGGCCGGTGGCGGACGAAACGCTGTGCCGGGCGTGCGCTCCGTAGGCTGGGGGCCGTGCACACCACCCTGACGGAACACGCCCGGTGCGTCTTCGGGGACGAGTACCGGCCCGCACCGCCGTGCGACCGCGAGCACGACGAGGGCTCCTTCGTCGAGCTGCTGACGTTCGCCGACGCCGGGGAGATCCTCGCCATGCTGCGGGAGCTGTGCCCGCAGCTGGCCGACGGGTACCTGCCGGTGCGGATCCGCAACCTGGCGTACCGGCTCCTGCTGCTCCAGCGGCCGGAGGACCCCGGGCTGACGCGGGAGGCGGCGCTCAGCCTCCATCTGCACGGCCCCGACTGGGACGGGATCGCCGCCGAGCTGCACGCACGGGCCGATGCCCTGGAGGCGGCGGAGCACCGCCCCGGGCCGGAATGACGGACGGGCGGACGGGCGGACGGACGGGCGGACGGACGGGCGGCACCGGTGTCGGTGTCGGTGCCGCCCGCCCGCTCCTGGTCCCCGCCCCGACGAAGCGGGGGCGGGGTCAGCGGAAGGTCAACGCCCCTGGAGGGACCTGACCTTGTCGCCGAAGGTCCAGCCCTTCGAGCCGTCCCAGTTGATCGACCAGGTCATGAGCCCCTTCAGCGAACCGCCGAAGGCGTTCCACGACTGGCCGACCAGGCTCGGCGACATGTAGCCGCCGCCCGCGCCGGTCTGGGCCGGCAGGCCGGGCACCTGCTTGTCGTAAGGGACCTTGATGGTGGTGCCCTGGATGGTGAGGCCGTCGTTCAGGCAGGTGGTCTGCGCGGTGAAGCCCTGCACGGTGCCGGCCTGGTAGGAGTCGCCGGAGCAGCCGTACATGCTGCCGTTGTAGTACTGCATGTTCAGCCACCACAGGCGGCCGTTGTCGACGTACTTCTTGATGATCGGCAGGTAGGAGCCCCAGATCGACCCGTAGGTGACGCTTCCGCCGGTGACGTAGGCGGTCTCGGGGGCCATGGTCAGCCCGAAGCCCGCCGGCATCTGGGCCAGCACGCCGTCGATGATGCGGATCAGGTTGGCCTGGGAGGCGGACAGCGTGTTGATGTTGCCGCTGCCGGAGAGGCCGGTCTCGATGTCGATGTCGATCCCGTCGAAGTTGTACTTCTTGAGGATCGGGACGACGGTCGCCACGAAGCGGTCGGCGACGGTGCTGGAGCTCAGGTCGATGCCCGCGGTGGCGCCGCCGATCGACATCAGGATCGTCGCGCCGGCCGCCTTGGCCTGGCACATCTCGGCGGGGGTCGCGACCTTGACGCCGGTGTCCATGCCGTCCTGCCACAGCACGGTGCCGTCCGAGAGGATCACCGGGAAGGCGGCGTTGATGACGTTGTAGCCGTGGGCGGCGATCCGGCCGTCCGTGATGGGGACCCAGCCCATGCCGGGGTGGACGCCGTTCGCGGCGCCGTCCCAGTTCTCCCAGTAGCCCTGGAGGACCTTGCCGGACGGCTTGGGCTTCGTGGGGCAGGTGTCACCCGGCGGGGTGGTGGTCGGCGGCGGGGTGGTGGGGGGCTCGGTGGTCGGCGGCGTCGTCGTCGGCGGCGGGGTCGTCGGCGGCTCGGTGGTCGGCGGCGGGGTCGTCGGCGGTGCCGTCGTGGGCGGTGCGGTGGTCGGCGGTGCGGTGGTCGGTGTGGGGCTGCCGCCGGGACCGCTGAGCACCACGTCGTCCGCGTGGTACGCCGGCTGCCCGTACCAGCCGTGCAGGTAGACGGTCACCTGGGTGGTGGTGGCGCCGGTGGCGAAGTCGATGCTGAGCTGGCCGTACGAGGCGTTGTTCGGCGTCCAGGTGGACGTGGTGCCGGTGAGGCCGGTGCCGGTGGCGCCCAGGTAGACGTAGCTGCCCTGGACGTGGGCGCTCAGCGTGTACGAGGAGTTGGGCTGCACGTTGATCGTCTGGGCGCACCGGGCGTTGTCCGAGCCGGCCGGCACGGCCTTGAGCGCGGAGGCGCCGGAGTGGACCGGGCTGCTGACGGTCGAGCCGGAGCCGCCGGAGCAGGTCCAGCCGGAAAGCCCTTCCTCGAAGCCGGAGTTGGTCACCAGGTTGGTGGTGGCGGCTCCGGCCGTGGGGCTGCCGACCACGGCGACGCCGGCGCCGATGACGGCGGCGGCGCTCACTCCGGCGAGGGAGCGCACCAGGACGGTCGATCCGTGCCGGGCGCGACCGGTCCGGTCGTCCGCGCGGCGGGCGGGGTCGGGGGGACAGGGGCGGGGACCGCCCGACGGGCGTGGGGCGCGCGACCTCCGACGGAACATGTGGTGCTCCCTTCCCGCCGAGTGTCATGGGCATGACTGGCTCATGAGGGCGTGACGCCCGGCTCTGGGTGAGGTGGGGACATGGGGGGCTGCCGGACCGGATCGTAGGAGGGGCGAGCAGACGCGTCAATAGGTCTGGACCAATATCGAGGCAGCGGTCCGGTTCCCGACGGCCGGGGGCGCTGGGCCCTGTCGTCACACTCCCGTCGTCGCCCGAAGGGCTGCCCCTCCTGCTCGCTCGGCCCGCGAGCCCTGACCGGCAACGCCGTAGGCGCCTGCCCCTGCCGGCCGAAGCCGTCGCATCCGGCCAGCACGCCGAACAGCCCGGCGAACGTCCCCCGGTCACCGCGCTGGACGCGGGCGGGCGCCCGCGCTCCCCTCACCGCTCGCCGGACTACGGCGCAGACGACCCGGCCTCCGCGGACGCCTTCGCTCGCCCTAGCTCGCACAGGATGCGGGCCAGGTCGGCCGGCGCCGCCGCCAGACGTACCGGCACGTCCGCGTCGTCGAGCTCCGCGACGTGCCAGTGCCGTGGCACTCTCTCACCGTCACTTCCCCGCACCCGGCGCACCGTGCGCAGCGAGAGCCGCGCCGCGGGGATCTTCCTGGCCGCGAACCGGCCCGGACCGGGCGTCACCGCCGGCCGGCCGTCGCCGAGGACGATGTGGGTGCCGAAGCCGTTCGGGTTGTAGTCGGTGGCGTCCAGGAAACGAGCCGTCAGGAACACGTCGGACACCGTCTCGCGGGCACCGCGGCCGTCCGCCGCGGCCGCGCCGCGCGGCAGGTACGGGAGATCCGGCCGAGCCGAGAGACCCGAGAGGTCCGTGTAGGGGCCGTACTCCTCGGGCGTGCGGACCCGCGTGGCGCGCCAGGCCCAGACACCGAGACCGGCGGTGCTCAGCGCCCCCGCGGCCGCCCAGGTGAGCCCCGTGGAGGAGGTGGAGAGGTCCAGGGGGTGCAGGTAGCAGAGCGGCAGCAGCCAGAGTGCGGTTCCGGCGAGCGCCCACGCGTACGGAGCGGTCGACGGCAGCACCTCTCCCTCCGGCAGCCCGCGGCAGCGCAGCCGGGTCAGGGCCACCGCCGCGGGGTAGCCGGCCAGGACGGCGAGCAGGGCCGCGGGCAGGGCGGTGGGGCCCGGGGAGGGGACGTACCGGTTCCAGACCTGCCCCGCCTTGGTGACCGTCATCACCTCGCCGCGCCAGAAGGTCAGCTCGACCTCGTCGCCGACCCCGAACAGCCCCGTCGCCCCGGACCCGACGTCCGTCCGCTCCACCGGCCGGCCGCCGGTGAAGTACATGTGGCCGGACCCCCTGCGCCCGATCTCGAATCGGTCGATCACGGCGTGCGCGGTGACCAGGCAGTCGTTCGCCCGCGCCGGGTCGACGGGGGCGGTGCACGGGACGGCGGCGCGCCAGGCCCGTCCGTTCGCGTCCGAGGCCGGGACGGTCCACACCCCCATGGCGACCGCAAGGGCGAGGAGCAGCGCGGCCAGGGCGGCCGGTCCCATCAGACCGCGTCTGACGGCGCGGGGAGTGCGCGGTGGTGAGGGGATGTCGGCGTGCGTCATGAACGCCACTCTGTCCACCCGCGCGGGGCGCGGCTTGTGGGCGTTACGGCAGTCTGGCCCGCGTGCGGCTGCCGACCTCGTGCACCGTGCCTCCGGCCCGCCCGGTCCGGGGCGCGGGGTTCGTCCGGACCGGGGCCCGGGGCCCGCCCGGGGGCGTCGAGGCGGGCACCGGAGACTCGGGGCGAAATTGATCGCCCGGGACCGATGAGTCGTGAGGGTCCCGCACGTCTACCCCTGTGACCGACCCTTCACCGAGGAGAACTCCATGGCCGGGACCGTCACCAGCGCGCTGCAGACCGTCGGCGCGACCCTCCGCTACGACGTCCGCCCCGGCACCGGATCCGACCCGCGCCCGCTGCTGCTCATCGGCTCGCCCATGGACGCGGCCGGATTCGCCACCCTGGCCTCGCACTTCGGCGACCGCACCGTCGTGACGTACGACCCCCGCGGGGTGGGGCGCAGCGAGCGGACCGACGGCGCCCCGGAGACCCTGCCGGAGGAGCACGCGGACGACCTCGCCCGTCTGATCGGGGCCCTGGACGCGGGCGCCGTCGACCTCTTCGCCAGCAGCGGCGGCGCGGTGAACGCCCTGGCGCTCGTCACGGCCCGTCCGGACCTGGTCCACACCCTCGTCGCGCACGAGCCGCCGTGCGCTCCCGTCCTGCCGGACCGCGAGGCCGCCCTGGCGGTCTGCGCGGACATCCACCGCACCTACCTGAGGGAGGGTTCGGGCGTGGCGATGGCGAAGTTCATCGCCCTGGTGAGCCGGACGGGCCCGATCCCGGCGGACTGGGCCGAGGAGCCCGCGCCCTCCCCGGAGGCCTTCGGGCTGTCGGCCGAGGACGACGGCACGCGCGACGACGCCCTGCTCGGCCAGAACATGCGCGGCTGCACCTCGTACCACCCGGACTTCGCGGTCCTGCGCGCCGTGACAACCCGCATCGTCATCGCCGCGGGCAAGGAGTCCGAGGGCACGTTCTGCGCACGGGCGGCCGCGGCCGTCGCCGAGGGCATCGGGGTACCGCTCGCCGTCTACCCCAGCCACCACGCCGGCTTCCTGGGCGGTGAGCACGGACAGCACGGTGCCCCGGCGGAGTTCGCGGAGGCGCTGCGGACCTCGCTCGCGGAAGAGAGCCCGGTCGTACAACCTTTCGCCTTCCCGCCTGTCTCATGAAGCGAGGCGCGTGACACAGGTGATGCGCCTGTCAGGAAATTCCTACTTTGTCATCCCGGAGGAACGGAACGTGCTCCTGGTCCGCTCACCCCGGCGCCGCCTCGCGGCCGCCGTCAGCATCGTCCTCGCCGCGACCACCGGCGTGGGCCTGATGACGCTTCCCGCACACGCCTCGCCCGTCGCGGCCCTCTCAGCCGCCGACGCGATCACCGCCGAGTCCCCCATACCGTTCCCCGCGAACGCCGACCTCGTCGGTGCCGGGCAGCACACCCACTTCCTCACGCGCAATCCGGAGACCGGCGGGTACGCCCTGCGGAGGTACACGGACGGCGCCGGTCAGGGCTACGGCGGCCACAACGCGCTGCGGTCCACCCGGACCGACGACTACTGGGTCCACGTCGGCAGTTACTCGGCGAGCCTGCGGAAGGCGGACGGCAGCAGCGGTCCGATCCAGGTCCCCTTGGGGGTGACCATGACCGGTACCTACACATACGCCGGATCCGCCGCCGACGCCCTCTTCACGGCCCAGGAGACCGAGAGCGGCACGGTGCTGCGGAAGCACGTCAGGACCGACGGCGCCTCCTCCTACAGCACTGACGTCGTGACCGGCTTCCCGGAGGACGCGATCTGGATGAGCGTCTCCCCCGCGACGTACGACCAGGCCCTCGTCACCTTCTCCGTCCGCGGCGGAAAGAAGTGGGGCCTGATCGACCTCGCGACCGGCGTCGTGGGCGAGATCCACGACCGTGGGGTCGGGGCGGCGGACGGCGGCATGGTGGCCTCCGAGACCCATGTCGCCTGGACCGAGGGAGTCTGGAGCGAGAACGCGAGCAGGGAGGACGGGCCCGACCGCTGGACGGTGTTCGTCCTGGACCGCGCCACGGACCGGGTGCGGGAGATCCCGGTCGGAGACACGGGGTCGGAGGAGCTCCAGGTCGGCCTGGTCGGCGACTGGGTGGTGTACGGCGAGGCCGGCGGTCTCGCCTCGGGCACCACGAACCCGCTGCACGCCGTCACCGCGTACAGCCTGACAGACGCCGCCGCGGCCCCCGTGAAGCTGCTCGACCACCTCACCTCCTCCGCCGGCGTCCCGGACGGGAGCCTGTACGTGCGCGGCGGTCTCGTCGGCACGGGCGAGGGCATGTACCGGATCGAGGACAAGGGCGGCGCTCAGCCGGAGGTCACCCTGGTGGCCACGACCGGCGAGCCCACCGAGGTCGTGATCGGCGCCGGCGGACCGCCCGCCGTGGTCGACTTCGACGAGAACGGCGGGAAGCAGACCTTCGACTGGACCTTCTCCCGGACCTCCGTCGACATCAAGGTCACGCTGCGGCACGTCGGCACCGGCAAGAGCACCGTGCTGACGAAGACCCGGCCCACCACCACGACGGTGCCGTTCACGTGGGACGGCACCGTGGGCCAGGGGGTCGAGTCCGCCCCCAACGGCGCCTACACCTGGGAGGTCGAGGCCAGCCCCCTCGACGGCATCGGCCCCACCGCGACCGCCGAGGGAAGCTTCACGGTCGACCGCGCCGCCCGGCCGCACGACTTCAACGACAACGGCACCCTCGACCTGCTGAGCCGTGACGCGGACGGCCGCCTGTGGCGTCAGGACACCCGCTACAGCGACGACGTCAACGACGGACAGCTCGTGGAGGCGGGCCAGGCCGCGCTCATCGGCGTCGGCTGGCAGATCTACGACCGGATCGAGGCGACCGGGAACATCGCGGGCTCGGCGGTCGGCGACCTCGTCGCCCGTGACAGGGACGGCGTCCTCTGGCTGTACCAGGGCAAGGGCACCGGCGACCTCGCCGCCCGGGTCCGGGTCGGCGGCGGCTGGCAGATCTACGACAAGCTCACCGGCGGCTCCGACCTGACCGGTGACGGCCGTGCCGACCTCCTCGCCACCGACCGCTCCGGCGTGCTGTGGCTCTACCAGTCCACCGGCTCCGTCACCCGCCCCTTCGAGCCCCGGAAGAAGATCGGCGTCGGCTGGCAGATCTACAACCAGCTCGTCGCCACCGGGAACATCGGCGGGGCCACCGGCGGCGACCTCGTCGCCCGTGACAAGGACGGCGTCCTGTGGCTGTACCTCGGCAAGGGTGACGGCACCTTGGCGTCCCGCACGAGGATCGGCGGCGGGTGGAACACGTACACCCACCTCGTCGGCGTCGGCGACACCGACGGTGACGGCCACAACGACCTGATCGGCCTCAACTCGTCCGGCACCTGGTTCTACCAGGGCACCGGGAACTGGCGGGCGCCGTTCGCGCCCCGCGAGGTCGCAGGCCTGGACCACCCGGTGAACAGCTCGCAGCTCGTCTTCTGACCGCAGGGCTTGACAGAAGGGGGCGTCCACGCCGGCGTGGACGCCCCCTTCCTCCGTGCCGGCCCCTTTCCCACGTCGGCCCTTGCTGACCGCCGCCCGGATCTCCGGCAGCCGTCGCCCTCGCATCACTCCTGATGCGGGCGTGGTGTTCGACGACAGAACCTAGCGGGGTTCGCGGTGGAAGACGGCCGTGGACCAGCGGTGACCGAGGACGGCCAGGCCGAGGCACCAGGCGAGGGCGAGCCAGCCGTTGTGGCCGATCTCGGTGCCCAGGAGCAGGCCGCGGAGGGTCTCGATGGCGGGGGTGAAGGGCTGGTACTGGGCGACGGGCTGGAACCAGCCGGGCATCTGGTCGACCGGGACGAAGGCGCTGGAGATCAGCGGGAGGAAGATCAGCGGCATCGCGTTGTTGCTGGCGGCCTCGGCGTTCGGGCTGACCAGCCCCATCCCCACCGCGATCCAGGTCAGGGCCAGGGAGAACAGGACCAACAGGCCGAAGGCGGCGAGCCATTCGAGGGCGGTGGCGTCGGAGGAGCGGAAGCCGATGGCCAGGCCGACCGCGCCGACCAGGACGACGCTGACCACGGACTGCAGCACGCTGCCGATGACGTGGCCGGTGATGACCGAGCCGCGGTGGATGGCCATGGTGCGGAAGCGGGCGATGACACCCTCGGTCATGTCGTTGGAGACGGAGACCGCGGTGCCGATCGTGGTGGAGCCGATCGTCATCAACAGCAGGCCGGGGAGCAGATAGGCGATGTAGTCGGAGCGGTCGCCGCCGCCGATGCCCGCGCTCATCGTGTTGCCGAAGACGTACACGAACAACAGCAGCAGCATGATGGGCGTGAGCAGCAGGTTCAGGGTGAGGGAGGGGTAGCGCCGGGCGTGCAGGAGGTTGCGGCGCAGCATGGTGGTCGTGTCGCGGACGGCGAGGGAGAGGGTGCTCATCGGGCGGACTCCTTGGACTGCGCGGGGAGGGCGGCGGTGAGGGCGAGGAAGACGTCGTCGAGGTCGGGGGTGTGGACGGTGAGTTCGTCCGCCTCGACGCCGGCCGCGTCCAGCCGGTCGAGGACGGTGCGCAGCTCGCGCTGGCTGCCGTCGTTGGGCAGGTGCAGGGCGAGGGCCTCGTCGTCGCGGCCGGCGTCCCGGAGCAGGGTGGCGGCCGAGCGGTAGGCGTCCGGGGCGGTGAAGCGGAGGCGCACGTGCCCTCCGGGGACCAGGCGTTTGAGCTCCTGCGCCGTGCCCTCGGCGACGATCGTGCCGCCGTTGAGGACGGCGATACGGTCGGCGAGCTGGTCGGCCTCCTCCAGGTACTGGGTGGTGAGGAAGACGGTGACCCCGCCGGTGACGAGCTCGCGGATGATCTGCCACATGGTGTGGCGGGAGCGGGGGTCAAGGCCGGTGGTGGGTTCGTCGAGGAAGATGATCCGGGGGCTGCCGACCAGGGTCATGGCGATGTCCAGGCGGCGCTTCATGCCGCCGGAATAGGTGGAGGCGGGCTTCTTCGCCGCCTCCACCAGGTCGAAGCGCTGCAGGAGTTCGGCCGTCACGCGCCGCCCCTCCGGCCGGGACAGGTGGTGCAGGTCCGCCATCAGGAGCATGTTCTCCTCGCCGGTGATCAGGCCGTCGACGGCGGAGAACTGGCCCGTGACGCCGATGGCGGCGCGCACCGCCCGCGGGGCGGCGGACAGGTCGTGGCCCGCCACCCGGGCCTGCCCGCCGTCGGCGCCGATGAGGGTGGACAGGATCTTCACGGTGGTGGTCTTGCCGGCGCCGTTCGGGCCGAGCAGGGCGAAGACCGTTCCTTCGGGGACGGTCAGGTCCACGCCGTCGAGGACGGCCTTGTCGCCGTAGGACTTGCGCAGCCCGTTCGCCGCGATGGCCGGGGTGGTCATGGTGGGGCTCCTCAGGTGCTGGGGTCGATGGCTGGCGGCCGGGGGCTGGGGGCCGGCCCGGCGGTCAGAGGCTGCGGGCGGTGACGTCCCCGCGGGTCGTGGTCGCGCGGACGCTCAGGCCGGGAGTGCCGTCGTTCTTCAGGGCGTTGTCGATGCGACCGAGGGTGGTGTGGGCGTCGAGGGCGCCGGAGACCCCGCGGGCGACGCCGACCTCGATGTCGCCGAGCTGGGTGGTCAGGACGAAGGCGCCGCCGACCGCCTCCGCGATCCGGATGCCGCCCCGCTGGGTGCTGATCTCGGAGGAGCCGCCGAGCCGGCCGACCTCGACGTCGCCGTCGAGGACGGTGAGGCGGGCGCTCTCCGCCTCGTCGAGCTTGATCCGGCCCCGGGCGCCCTCGAAGAGGACGCGGCCGAGCCGACCGACGCCGCGGAGTTCGGTGCCGGCGGTCTTCGCCTCGACACCGGAGCCGGCGGGCAGTCGGACGGTCACCTCGACGGCGCCGGAGGGACCGAAGTACTGGTTCTTCGTCGTGGTCGCGACCTTCAGGACGCCGTTCGCATAGCTGACGCCGGTCCGCTCGGCGGCCTGCACGTCGCGGTTCTTGGCGGCGTCCGCCGGAAGGACCTCGACCGTGGTGTCGGTGCGGTCGGCGGCGATGAAGCGGATGCGGCCCGCGGGGACGTCCAGGACGACGGTGATGGCGGCGGGGGTGGCGAAGGTGTGCATCGTGCTCTCCTTGGACTCAAGGTTTCCGATGAACGAAAAGCTACGTTGCGTTCACGGATCAAGCAATGCACCGATCCCAGCAAATCCCCTTCATTGCAGGTCAGTAACGTGAATTCATTGCAATGATTCTGAGAGGTAACGCAACGAACCTCACTACATTCATTGCAATGAATGAAGGTGAACGCTCCGCGTGGACGCCGAAGGGCCCGTCGCCCCCGCGGTGGTGGACCGCGGGG